>NZ_JBHUYJ010000020.1:3651-23364 GCF_042668715.1 Streptomyces sp. NPDC057271 | reverse complement strand
ACGGCAACGAGACCCACATCCAGCACGCGAACGGCGTCATCACCCAGTACGCCCACCAGTCCCGGTTCGACGTCAAGGTCGGCGACCAGGTCAAGCGCGGCGACCGGATCGGCGCCGTCGGCATGACCGGCAACACCAGCGGACCGCACCTCCACTGGGAGGTCCGCGTCCCCGGCGTCGACAACCCCTTCGTCGGCGGCCAGGACAACGGCCCCGGCATGGTCGACCCCGAGGCCTGGCTGGACGGCAAGATCTCCGCGAGCCCCGACTACGGCGGCGTGCCGGGTGGTGGCGACGGCGCGCGGGACGCCGAGTACGCCGAGTGCGCCGAGGGCAGCGGCGGCACGCCGGTCGCTCCCGACGGCGCCGGAGTGACGGGCGTGCTGCCCGACTCCGACGACCCGGTCGTCCGCGCGGCGCTCGGCTGGGCGCAGCGGGGTATCGGCCAGCCCTACGTGTGGGGCGCGCCGCGCCTGCAGGGCGACAGTCCGGTGTCGTTCGACTGCTCCAGCTTCACGCAGTGGGCGTACTACCAGGCGAGCCGCGGCAAGATCAACGTCGGCGCGGTGACGTACGACCAGGAGAAGAACCTCCGCACGTCCAAGGTGGACCTCTCGAAGTCGCAGCCCGGCGACCTGATCTTCTTCAGGCCCGGCCCCCGCGGCTCGGAGCACGTCGGGATCATCTGGGACCCGAAGGGCAAGAAGATCCTGCACGCGCCGCGCGCCGGCAAGAACGTCGAGTTCAGCACCTGGGACGTCCAGGGACAGATCACCGGCGTGTTCCGGGTGCCGATCCCGCCCGGCACCAACCCGGCCGAGGCGGGCGGCCACAAAGATGCATGACGTGAGGAAGGTCTGGAAGAGAGATGGCCGCTGAGCAGAAGAAGAAGCCGCGCGCCGAGGACGACTGGACGTACGAGATTGCCGGTCTCGTCGCCGTCGTCCTGGTCGTGCTGTGCGGCGCCTGGGGCGCCGCGTACCTCGGCGCGTCCTTCGACGACTCGCCGGCCCCGCCGGGCAACCCGTTCTCGTTCGCGGTGGCCCTCGCGAAGGGCGACTACGCGTGGCCGGGCAGCGCGGCGAGCGCCATCGCCGCCGGCGAGGCGGTGCTGCTCGGCGTCCTCGTCCTGTGGGGCTACCGGCTGCGCCAGCGCGCGAAGCGGAAGCCGGACGTCGACACGGCCGCCCAGCACCTGGCCAAGGGCGAGCAGCTCGGCAAGCTGACGATGAAGGGCGCGGCGGCCATCGCCGAGCGCCTGGGTGTGACGAGCCGGGTCCCGGGTGTCTTCATCGGCCGTTCGGTGAAGGGCAAGCAGCCGCTCTTCGGCTCCTACGAGGACATGCACGTCGACATCTGGGGTCCGCGTACCGGCAAGACCACGCGGCGTGCGATCCCCGCGATCCTCGACGGCCCCGGCGCGGTGCTCGTGACCTCCAACAAGCGGGACATCGTCGACGCCACGCGCGGCCCGCGCCAGGCTCTCGGCCCGGTCTGGGTGTTCGACCCGCAGCAGGTGGCGACGGAGCCGCCGGAGTGGTGGTGGAACCCGCTGTCGTACGTCACGGACGTCGCCAAGGCCCGCAAGCTGGCGGACCACTTCGCGTCCGGTTCGCGCGACCCGAACGCCTCCACCGACGCGTTCTTCGACCCGGCGGGCCAGGACCTCCTGGCCAACCTGCTCCTCGCGGCGGCCACCGGCAACGCCGCGATCACCCAGGTCTACACCTGGCTCTCCAACCCCAAGGACGACACCCCGGAGCGCATCCTTCGCGGCGCCGGGCACACCATGCCGGCCGACGCGCTGAACGGCGTGATCACCGCTCCCGACAAGCAGCGCAGCGGTATCTACGGTGTGGCCCAGCAGATGGCGTCATGCCTGATCAACCCCGAGATCAACAAGTGGGTCACCCCGTCCGGCCCGGACGACCAGCGCCCGCGGTTCAACCCGCACGAGTTCGTGCGCGGCCCCGGCACCCTCTACTCCCTCTCCCGCGAGGGCACGGACTCGGCCGGCCCCCTGGTCACGGCCCTGACCGTGGCGACGGTCGAGGCGGCGGAGGAGTACGCGACCACCCAGCGCGGCGGCCGGCTCCCACTGCCCATGGTCGGCGTCCTGGACGAGGCGGCGAACGTCTGCCGCTGGCGGGCCCTGCCCGACCTGTACTCGCACTACGGCTCGCGCGGCATCATCCTCATGACGATCCTCCAGTCCTGGGCCCAGGGCGTCGAGGTGTGGGGCGACCGCGGCATGGAGAAGCTGTGGTCGGCCGCCAACGTCCGGGTGTACGGCGGCGGTGTCTCCGACACCCGTTTCCTGGGTGACCTGTCGGACCTGGCGGGCGAGTACGAGCTGCGGGAGTACTCCACGACCCGTGAATCGGAGCACGGCCACTGGTCCGGCAACCGCACCGTGAACGAGTCGGTCCGCCGCGAACGCGTCCTCCACGTCTCGGACCTGGGCTCGATGCCCCCGGGCCGCGCCCTGGTCCTGGCCTCGGGCACGAAGCCGGTCCTGGTGGAGACGATCCCCTGGTGGGAGGGCCCGTACGCCCAGTCGGTCTCGGCCTCCCTGGCGAAGTTCGACCCGGGCGCGAGGCGCTGACACACCACGGGCCCCGGGCAGCGAGGCGCTGACACACCACAGCCCCCGGGCGGCGAGGCGAGATGCCCCGCCGCCCGGGGGTCGCTCCCGGCCTCTTCAGCCGTTGCCGCGACGGGGCGGGCAGCTCCGGACCCTCCGGGTCACTGCGCGTCGCTCGGGGGGCCGCCGGCCTTGTCGACATCGGCAAGGACTGCGCGCGCGTCCCTGACGTTCATCTCCAGGATGTCCCGGTCGAAGTTCCCCGGCTCACGCTCGTATCGGGCTTTGCCGACTTCGGAGGTGAAAGCACCGGACGGAATCGAGTCCGCGCCCGGGGGAAGGAACTTCAGCATCTCCTCGAATGCCGCAACGGCGTAGGCCAGGGCCTCTCGCTGCTTGTAGTGCTCGGGCTTCGGAGTGTTCAGGATCCGTAGTGCGGCCGTTCGGGAGACGCGGAAGGCGACCTCGGCCCACTCTCCGGGGTCAATGATCTCCGAAGGCCGGGAACCGCCGAAAGCCGGCGGGGGCGGGGGAATCTCCTCGGCCATGCGGAAGGCGAACCGACGGGTCGTCCCGCACTGGCGGCACGCACCCTCGTACACCGCCACCATGTCGTCGCCGTGCTGCTCCAGCCGGTGCTGGCGGTCGAAGTCGCCGGACCCGCACGCGCAGGGGTGCAGGTCCATGTACAGGTGTGCTTCGAACGATGAGCGTGCTACGAGCATGAAACTCCTACGAACCGTCGATGCCCCAGGCTACGGGCGTGTATCGGGGAAGCCGACTTCATCAATGTCGGCCAGGATCGCGCGTGCGTTCTTGAGGTAGATGTCGATCAGCCGACGGGCGAACTTGCCCGGGTCCTGCCTGTATCGAGCCAGCCCCGCCTCGGACGTGAACGCACTGGAGGGGACCGCATCCGCACCAGGCGGAATGAACTTGAGCACTTCCTCGTACGCCGCGATCGAGTAGGCCACCGAGTCACGCATCTTGTGATGCTCGGACTCGGGCGAATTGAGGAGCTGGAGTCCTGCGGACTCCGAGATCCGAAAGGCGACGTTGAGGAACTCCCCCGGGTCGATGATCTGCGACGGTTCAGAGCCCCCGAAGGCGGGCGGCGGCGGGGGGATCTCCTCGGCCATACGGAAGGCGAAACGACGGGTCGTGCCGCACCGGCGGCACGCACCCTCGTACACCGCCACCATGTCGTCGCCGTGCTGCTCCAGCCGGTGCTGGCGGTCGAAGTCGCCGGACCCGCAGGCGCACGGGTGCAGGTCCATGTACAGATGTGCTTCGAACGATGAGCGCGCTGTCAACATGGCATGATCCTAAGGTCTGTTCGATGAATGCGAAGAGAGAAGAGTACGGGGGAGCATCACGTGAACAGGTCGACTGATCCCCGCATGCAGGCGGATGTGCTCGCACCGGAGGCCGACGCGGATTTCCTCGTCCAGCAGGCGGCACTGGTAGCAGCGGCCCGCAGCGAATTGAGCAGGGTCGCTCGGTCCGTCATGGGAGAGCGGTTCGGGGCGATACAAGCGGAGCGTACCGAACGGGACAACCGCGAGTTCTTCGTCCTCACGGACGCCCAGGGCAAGCAGATGAATCTCTGGCTGGACGCGGTCCCCATGCCGACCGGGATGATCGCCAACTCCGTGGCGAACACGACGTCGAACCACTACATAGTCCACGTGTCGGACCGGCTGCCGAGCGAACATCTGACCCGCGTCCTCGCCCATGAGGTAGGGGAACTCGTCGCCGTGCGTGACCGGTCGAGCCAAGGATTGACGCCTGTACGCGAGAGCCTCCTGGAGCAGGGGGCGGACATCAGTGATCGGCACGAGCTGTCGAGCCAGGACCACGGCCGTATCGGTGAACTGAACTGGCTCGCCGATCGCGCTGCCGATCCACAGCTGTCCGGACAGGAACGAGCGGAAGCGCGCTTCGAACTTTCCGCCCTGCTCGATCACAGCGGGCTCCGGCCGGTGGAGGCGATGACCCAAGGTGATGGCTTCAGAGCCCAGGAGCAGGCAGCACGACGGCGGTTCGCGGCATCGGCCCCGTTCCTCTCCGCGGAAGCCGCCGTACTGGTCGACGAACTCGCCCGCCCCATCGAGCAGCTCGACCCCGCCGACGCCTCCGCCCTCCAGGCGTCCCGGGATGCCGCTCTCGTCGCCCAGCGGCAGGTCGAGGCGTTCATCGGGCGTCGTGAGATGACCATGCCCATGCCGGGCTACGCCCAGAACGGGGTGCCCTACCCCCGGGACTCGCTGGAGGCCGCCGCACCCCAGTGGGCCGAATATCGCGCGCAGGTCAGCGACCACACCGTGGGGACCCTCCAACAGGAGGGGACGGACAAGGGACTCCCCCGGCGCCAGGTGGTGATCGGCGGCGGCGCCAGCCTCGCCGGGCGGAATCCGGACGCCCTGCTCGTGGACGCCGTGGGCCGTTGGCACCTCGACCCCGGCGCCGGCATCGTCCAGTCGGCCGACCAGGACCGGGACCTCCGGCAGTGGATGGGCGTCGACCCTTACCAGGCGGTGGCGAAGCCCGGGGAACGGGTGCCCATCGAGGCCGTACGCCTCTGGGAGGACCAACTGGCCACCCAGGGGCCGGTGGTGAACGGACACGCGCAGCTGAGGCTCGGGCAGGACGGGCTGGAGGCCGAGGTCCAGCCGTTCGACAGGGACGGCAACCCGAGCGGTGCGGCTCTGCGCGTGGCATGCGATGGCACACCGAGCATCGCGACCGGCCTGACGCCCGAGGTGGTCCCCGGCATGCCCCGCGGCGCGAACGGCGTGGAGAGCCGGGGCGAGGCCGTGCGGCTGATCAGCGAGCGGCTCCGCGAGCTGGAGAGTGCGGGCGTGACCGGGGCCGAGGAGTTGCGGACCCGGCTCACCGAGGCCGACCGGGAAGGCCAGGACACCGCGGCCCTGCTGAAAACCCTGGAGTCCTCCGCGCTGAAGGACGCCCTGGCGGCGGGTCTTGCGGAAGGGCCCGCCGCGCGCATGGAGAACTGCCTCACCATCCTCGACGCGACCCAGAAGTGGGAGTCGGCCCGCGAGGCGGCGCCGGGCCGGGCGCTCATGGGGGACGAGGTCGCCGAGAACCGCTTCAGGCCGGGGGACGCCAAGCACTGGATCGTCGCAGGGTCGGGCGGGACCGGCGTCGCCAACGCGGAGATCATCCTGAAGAACGACCCGGATGCCAGGGTGACCATCATCGGTGGTGCGCCGCCTGCCGCACTGACACACCAGGTGCAGTTCCCGGCGATGCGCAAGCTCTACGAAGCGTCCGAGGGTCGTCTGACCTTCGTCGAGGCGCGGGTCGGCGCGATCGAGACGTTCGAGGACGAGAACGGACAGACGTCGTTCCGCGTCCCCTATACGGAGGGCGACCCGCCTCAGCGGAAGGAGCTGAGGGGCGACGGCTATGTCGCCAGCCTCGGCCGCACCAATCCCCTCCCGTCCGCCGTGCAGACGCTGGCGAACGAAGTACGGGACCAGGGTGGGCAGATCAGCGGCGACCTGCTGTTCGACAAGGACGACCAGTACATCGGCTACGGCCTCACCTTCCGTACGAAGGACGGCCAGGAGCACCGGGTCGACGTGGACGGAGCCGCGTCCTGGCAGCTCCCGCGCGAGATCTTCCCGCCGGAGGAGGGGCTCCAGGGGCGACTGAACGAGATGGGCGGACGCGCACTGCCCGCCGAGACCGGCAACGCCGCGCCGGGCTTCTCCCCCATCGCCCGGCAGAGCGCGCTCAAGGCGCGCGCCGTGGCGGCCGAGCAGGCCGGTGACGCGAACGCCGTACAGCGAAGGACGGAAATCCCGGACCGGTGGAAGCGTCCGGAGCCGGCGGCGGAGTCCACGAGCGACCTGGCCCCCTCGCCGGGGCCCGAACCCGCGCCCACCCTCGCGCCCACGGCGCCCCAGCGGGAGCCGGCGGCCGAGATCCCGAAGCAGCCGGCAACCCCTCCGGCCCCGAAGCCGGCCCCCGGCCGAGGGGCACCCGACGCGCACTTGTGGCAGATGGGCGTGCCCGCCCGTAAGAGCAGCAGCACCGCCCCGACTCAGCCCCAGCAGCCACCCCCGGACCAGCAACGCCCGGGGCCCAGCCGCGGTCCCGGCCTGGGCGACTGAGACCGGCCACCGCCCGAGAGGCCCGTCTCCTCGCCGCGCCGGTGCGACGACAAAGGCCGTCCGACCCGGTCCACCACATGGTCGGACGGCCTCAGCCGGACGGATAAGACGTTGCAGCGGCATGTCTGCGGCCCGATCCTGACCTGCGGCGCGGCCGCACGCAACGCCCTGACCAGGTATTTCCCCGTTGGTACGCATGAGGTCCCGACGGCTGCTTACGGGTGCCCCGCGGACTCTTTGCGGACCGCTCCCAGCCTCGCCTGTTCCTCCTCGACGATCTGACGGGCCATCGCCATGTCCGAGACGTCGACCGCGTCCGGCGTCGACTCGGCGACCGCGCTTCGACGTGCGTACGCGTCGAACAGGCGGGTCTTGTTCTTCAGCATCTCCACCATCCGCTCGTCCACCCCACGGGTGGCGAGTAGCCGGTGCACCCGAACCGAACGCACCTGTCCCATGCGGTGGGCCCGCGCCACCGCCTGGTGTTCGATGGTCGGTTTGATCTGAGGCTCACAGATGATCACGACGGATGCGGCCTGCATGTTGAGCCCTACCCCCGCCGCCTCGATCTGCGCCACCAGCACCGCATGACCCGGCGCGGCAGCGAACTCGTCCACGAGCTGCTGACGGCGCGCGGGCGGCACGCTTCCCGAGATCGGTCCGAGCACGTGACCGACACCCCGGTCCCGTGCGCCGTCCAGCGTGTCCTTCACCACTCCCAGGACGTCCCTGAAGCTGGAGAACACCACCACCTTCAACCCGTTCGCGGCGGCGTCCTCGACGATCTCGCGCAGCCGGTTCAGCTTGGTCGACTTCTCGGGGCGCGCGTACGCTGCTCTGCGCATCGCCATGAAGTTACCGGCGCGCACAGCCTCGTGGTACGCGTCTTCGTCCGACGCGCTCAACTCCTCCCACTCGTCCGTCTGCTGGAGCGCGGGCAGTTCGGTCAGAACATCCTGCTGGTTGCGGCGCAGATAGACCGGGGCGACGGCCTTCCGGAAGGCCTTGGAACCGGCCACACCGTCGCGATAGTCGACAGCCTCCGCCAGGTGCGGCTGGAGAATCTGCACGAGGCTGCGAAACTCGGCGACCCGGTTCTCCATGGGCGTGCCGGTCATGAAGAGAACACGTTCGCACTGCCCGGCCCATTCGGTAACGGCCTGGGCGCGACGTGTCTTCGGATTCTTCACGTAGTGCGCCTCGTCCACTACCAGCATCCCCAACTCGCCGCCTTCGGGGGCCGGGAAACCACGCAAGGCGTCGAAGGTCGTTACGCCCACACCGCCCCGGCTTTTCCAGTCGGCGAACGCTTCCTGCCTGTCGGGGCCGTGAAGAGGCATCACTCTCAGCCTGCTGCGGGCCTCGATCTCGCGTGTCCAGTTGATCAGGACGCTGGCCGGGCAGACGACCATGAAGTGGCTCCGCCCCTCGGCAGCGAGATGGGCCAGAGCGGCGATGGCCTGGATGGTCTTGCCGAGCCCCATCTCGTCACCGAGAAGCACCTTGCGCTGAGCCAGGGCGAAGCGCGCCCCGAAGGCTTGATAGCCGCGCAGCGACACGCGCCGGTGCGTGTCGTCCAGCAACTGGTCGCGGACCCGCTCGGCGACTTCGTCGGGCAGGAACCCCTCAGCGGCGGCGGTGTCGGGTCTGCGGCCGGAGATCTCCGCGAGCAGGCTGTAGTACTCGGCGGAACGCAGCTCGAAGTCGACCCAGGCCGCGACCTCGGTCGAGGTACCCCGCAGCAGATCCACCGATGCCTGCGCGAGCAGCTCCGGCACACCACCCCGCGCTGCTTCCTCGGTCAGCCTGCGGACCTCTGGGACGGCCTCCAGCGCCCGAACTCGTCTGGCCTGCCCCACCAGCAGCAGCCGAAGCCGCCCGGCGGCCGGCCTGGCCTCGGTCAGCAGCGGACCGAGCCGCTCCGAGAGAGCGGCTGCCGTGTCGACGGCTCGCCGCGCGTCGGGGCCCGCTTCCACCAGCACCTGCAGGGCCATGACGAGTGCGGTGGTTCGCGGCTCCGGGCGATCCACGTCGATGTGGACGGCGATGGTCTCCCGAACGGCATCCGATATCTGACGCGCCGCCGCGACGACCTGATCGGCGGTCCGCTGCCCCACGCCAGGAATCTGCCGCAACCGGTAGGAGCCGGCATCGAGTACCTGCCGGACCGACCGCAGCCCGCTCCTTTCGACTTCCCCAAGCCTCAGCCGACCCTCGGTGACCTCCTTCAGTCGGGCCACCGGGATGGCGTCCAGCGCCTGTTCCGCCGCCGTGTCGCAGATCGGCTTCAGCGCCGCCCGAACCGCCTCGACAGCCCGACCGTGGTCACTGGCCACCGCCCGCGCCGCCTCGTACAGCCGCCCGCCCGCGGCGACCGCCTCCCGCTCACTGCGTCCCATCCCGCCCCGGCCCCTCTCCCTGTGTCCCCGCATACTGCCACCGCTGCCCCGGGTCCCGGACGACACCAGCATTGTGTACAC
Organism: Streptomyces sp. NPDC057271; assembly: GCF_042668715.1. Lineage (NCBI taxonomy): Bacteria > Bacillati > Actinomycetota > Actinomycetes > Kitasatosporales > Streptomycetaceae > Streptomyces > Streptomyces sp. NPDC057271. The sequence continues at coordinate 14,161 of NZ_JBHUYJ010000020.1, read as the reverse complement.
ATGGCACACTCGGTACCCTTGAGCGCATGACGCAGTCAATGCCCGTAGAGTCCATCCGCGATGTCCGCGCGCACCTGGCAGAGGTCGTGGAGCGGGCCGACCGGGACGATGTACCCACCGTGATCACCCGTCGCGGCAAGCAGGTCGCCGCCGTGGTCTCGATCGAGGTGCTGCGCAAGTACCAGGAGTGGGAAGAGCGCGAGATCAACCGCATCATCGACGAACGCATGGCGAACCCGGCCGCCGGCGTCCCGATCGAGGACGTGATGAGGGAGACGCTGGCACGCAGTGAGTGACTACCGCACGTTGTTCCGCCCTGAGGCCCAGGCCGAGCTGCGCAAGATCCCGCGTGACATGGCGCTTCGCATCCTGGCCAGACTGACAGAGCTGGAGAGCGACCCCTTCGGCTTCAACACCACCGCACTCGTGTCCCAGCCCGAGCGCCGCCGCCTACGGGTCGGCGACTACCGTGTCGTCTACACGATCGACAACGGGGAACTGGTGGTGTGGGTCGTACACGTCGGACATCGCTCCACGGTCTACGACATGTAGCTGCTCCAGGTTCTGCGGACCGCTGCGGACTGGCCGGGTGTCCCGAGACCGAGAAAGCGCCGCTGGCCCGACCTCCAGTGCGTTCGCAGACAGCTGGTCACTTCCGTAGCCCGAGATACCGGGCCGCGTCGTACCCATGCCATGCACCCAGACGCTGCCGGTGTCCGGGGCTTCAGTCGGGTTCGCAGCCGATGCCATCACCGTCGCGGTCGAGGCGGTGGGGGTCTGAGGGGCCGACCCGAACGGGACCAGGAAGGTCTGAGCAGTCGACGTCGGGAACGCCCGCAGGAGGACCCGGGGGATATGAGCGGATGGTGCCCTCCGGCACTGTCGGTGCTGCGCTCTCCGGCGTCGGGCTCACCAGCCGTACGTCGGCGTCGACAATCATCCCCTTCCTGACCTCGTACGTGCCCTCGAAGGAACGCACGGTCCCATCCGCCTGCAGGGCGTCGAGCGCGACCGTGACCGCGCCGTCCTGGACATCGACGATGCGGACGGTGTCCCGAACGGTGTCGGCAAAGCCTGCCTGGAAGGACTCGTAAGAGCCGCCAAGATTCTTGCCCCCGAGGTCCCACGCTCGTCGGTGGTCGCGCGCATTGATGGCAGCGAAATACGCCTCGACAGTGGAGGCCGCGTCAGCGGTGGGAGCTGCAGTCGGCTTCGGCGGGGTGGAAGGCGGCGTGGGAATGGGCGTCGGCTCCGCTTTGACGGTCTGGGTCCTCGTGACTGTCGGACCCGTTTCCACCTTCTTCTCCTCACCGGAGGAGCCACAGCCACTCACCCCTGCGAGTGCCAGCGCCATGAGAGAGGCGCAACCGGCAGACAGGATGCGGCGCATGATCCTGACCTGCGGCGGAGCCCTGCGCAGGGCCCTGACCTGGGATTCCTCGTTGACATGCGTTGGCTCCCGACGACCGTTTACGGGTGTCCTGCGGACTGGCTGCGGGCTGCCTGCGGACTGGCCTACGGAGTCTCGACGGAGTCGAGGTGCCTGCGCAGCCCCGCCGCGATCTCTTCGTCCCCGCCCTCGGCCGACAGCGGCCACGGGTCCTGCTCGCCGTTCGCCACGGCGAGGCTGCTCGCGAACCAGACGAGGTGTGGTGCGGGCATGAAGGAGTCCCGAAGCCACCGCGCGAAGACGGCGGCTTCGGCTGCGGTCACGTCGGTCGGACTGGCGTAGGCGTAGTCGAGCGCGTGAGGCCTTGGTGAGGCCCTCGGGGGAGGCTCATTGCCCTCGATCAGCGGTCGCCATGGACGACCTCGGGGAGATCATTGCCGACTTCGAGATCGACAACGAAGATCTCACCCGCAAGGAGATCGAGGCCGCCCGCGCACCATTGCGCCATGACCACCGACAGGCCGGCGGAGCCGCCGCCTTGAAGTGGAATATCGACGACTCCGCGATGACCTGCGGGAACAGCTCACACGCAGGACCGGTCCAGCGTGGATCCAGCAACCGTCCAGAGTGCCGGGCCATTCCGAGCCCAGAGGTCGGCCGGTGCAACCGGACCACAAAACGACATCGCCATCACCATCGAGATGGTATCGTTTTGCGTGGTACGCCTCCCGGGGAAGGGAATCCCACCATGGCTCGGACAGTCATCGATCTCGACGAGGACATGGTCGCCGAGGCTATGCGCATCTTCGGCACCAAGACCAAGGCGAAGGCCGTGCGACTGGCCATGGAGGACGCCGTCAAGCGCCACCTGCGCCAAGAGTTCTTCGACGCCATGGACTCAGGCGAGCTCGACTTCAGCGAGATCATCGAGAACACCGGCCCCCGCAACGCCGACGGCTCCCTCAAGCGCACAGGCGGCCAGGCCGCCTGATGCAAGACCGCTACCTCATCGACAAGTCCGCCCTCGCTCGATGGTCGAAACCCCCGGTAAAAGACGCACTCCAGCCGCTGCACGAGCGCTACCTGCTAGCAGTGTGCCAGCCCACCGAATACGAAATGGTGCACTCCGCCCGCACCACCGCAGAAGCGCTGCGCATCAGCACCTGGCTCCACGCATTCGACTACCTCACCTGTGACGACGACACCTTCACCCGTGCCCTGGAGACCCAGCGCCACGCCCTCAACGCCGGCTTCCACCGCGCTCTGTCCCTCCCCGATCTGCTCATCGCCGCCACCGCAGAACTGCACCGGCTGACCGTCCTCCACTACGACGGCGACTTCGACATGATCGCCTCCGTCACCGGACAGCCGACCCAATGGGTGGTACCCCCGGGCAGCGCCGACCACTGAGCTGATTCCATCCTGATGGTTGCCGGCCAGTAGGGCTGGCGCGGGGTGGCATTCCCCTCAGGGTCGAACCGTTCTGCGGACTGTTGCGGACAGCAGAACGGCCCGACCCGCGTCCTCGCAGGTCAGGCCGTCTCTGGGTGCGCGATCAGACGTTGAAGCGGAACTCCACCACAACTACTCTGACCTGCGGTTATGCAGGCGCATCCCAGCACCATCCCAGCACGGGATTCACTGCAAAGCACAAGAAGATCCAGAAGCACCAAGACTACGCATCAGCACCCGCCCCGGATACAGGCCGCACAGAACTCCAGACGCTGTAATGCTTCGTAGAAGGCATCCGCGAGGGCAACGATGATCGCGTTGATGGCCGGCCCGTCGGTGAAGAAGTAGTCAGCCATCGTGTTGTGGGCGTCCTGGTTGTCTGCGACGGCCTCTGTGACGGCAGCCCGGAGGCGCCCATGTCCTGCGGCCGTACCCGAGAGGCAGGGTCGTGGTCGGCCCGGCGCTGGAGCCGCTGTGCACACCGGCGGTGACGGACTTCCTGACGGGGGAGGAAAGAGGGAAGGAGAAAGTCAGGATTCGAGAAGCGTCCCGCCTCCTGGCCAACTACCTTGATCTGTATGGACCTCACGATTCACACCACCGTCCTCCCGCACGAGGACCCCGAGGCGTCCCTCGCCTTCTTCCGCGACGTCCTCGGCTTCGAGGTCCGCTCCGACGTCGGCCAGGGAAGGACGCGCTGGATCACCGTCGGCCCGCCCGGACAGCCCGGCACCTCGATCCTCCTCGCCCCGCCGGCCGTCGACCCGGGCATCACCGAGGACGAGCGCCGCACCATCACCGAGATGATGGCCAAGGGCACGTACGGCTGGATCCTCCTCGCCGCCCCCGACCTCGACGCCGTCTTCGGAAAGGTCTCCGCCGGCGACACCGAGGTCGTCCAGGAGCCGACGCAGCAGCCGTACGGCGTCCGTGACTGCGCCTTCCGCGACCCGGCGGGCAACCTGATCCGCATCCAGGAACTCGGCTGAACCCCAGGGGGGGGACCGACATGTGCCAGCCCGCATGGGCCGCGGCCCGCACCGAGGCGGTACGCCTCCGGGCACTGAAGGACCTGCGCAGGATCCGCGACCGCATCGACCGCGAGTACAACCGCCCGCTCGACATACCGGCCCTCGCCCGGGCGACGGGCCTCACCGCGGAGACCCTGCACCGCACGTTCACCGAGGCGTACGGCACCACCCCCTACGCCTTCGTCACCGCCCTCCGTGCGAGCCGGTCGGCGGCGTTCGACGGCCGGGCAGTTTCCGAGAAGCACGCGGGAACACCGTGATCCTAGGGTGAGATCAGCAGGGAAAGACCAGGAAGAACCACGAACGAGGGGAACGACCATGGCCACCAAGAGCACCGACACCGCCAAGTCCTACGACGGCTTCACCGAGGACGAGCGGGAGGCGATGAAGGACCGCGCGAAGGAACTGAAGGGCGCGAAGGCCCGCGGCACCCGCTCCAAGGCCGCCGCCAAGGCCGACGGCGAGGCCGACCTCCTCGCCAAGGTCGCCGAGATGGCCGACGAGGACCGCGTCCTGGCCGAGGGCGTCCACGCCCTGGTCAAGAAGGTCGCCCCCGGCCTGACCCCCAAGACCTGGTACGGCATGCCCGCCTACGCCAAGGACGGCAAGGTCGTCCTCTTCTTCCAGAGCGCCGCCAAGTTCAAGGCCCGCTACGCCACGCTCGGCTTCAACGACCCGGCCACCCTCGACGACGGCGACATGTGGCCCACCGCGTTCGCCCTCGCCGCCCTCACCCCCGAGGTCGAGGCCCGCATCGAGGCGCTCATCACGAGGGCCACCGCCTGACGACGCCCCGCCGGTCAGGCCCGCGTCCCCGCGCGGTGGTCCCGGAGGAGCGGAGGAAGGTCGTCGACGACGCTGTACGACTCGCCCGCCCGGCCCCGCTCGATCGCGGCGGCCGGCAGCTGGGCGGCGTCCTCGACATGGACCCACGACACCGTCCCGCCGCCGCCCGGGGGCACAGGGAAGGGCCGGCCGGCGGCTCCGGCGAGCGGGATTCCGCTGTGCGTGACCAGTGCACCGCCCGTACGGGAGTTCTCCGCCGTGTCCGCCGCGTCCGCGGGGTCCACGCCGTCCGTCCAGGTGCGCCAACGCCCCCGAGGCCGGGGGCGTACCGCGCGTCGCCGTCCGGCCGTCGGGGGTGCCCTTCCTACTGCGGCGGGTTGCCGTGCTTGCGAAACGGCAGGTCGGCGTGCTTGGTGCGGAGCATGGCGAGGGACCGGATGAGCACCTGGCGGGTGTCGGCGGGGTCGATGACGTCATCGACGAGACCGCGCTCGGCCGCGTAGTACGGGTGCATCAGCTCGGCCTTGTACTCCTTGACCATGCGGGTGCGCATGGCCTCGGGGTCCTCGGCCTCGGCGATCTGCTTGCGGAAGATCACGTTGGCGGCGCCCTCGGCGCCCATGACCGCGATCTCGTTGGTGGGCCAGGCGTACGTCAGGTCGGCGCCGATGGACTGGGAGTCCATGACGATGTAGGCGCCGCCGTACGCCTTGCGCAGGATCAGCGAGATCCGGGGCACGGTCGCGTTGCAGTACGCGTACAGCAGCTTCGCGCCGTGGCGGATGATTCCACCGTGCTCCTGGTCGACGCCGGGCAGGAAGCCGGGGACGTCCAGAAGAGTGACGATCGGGATGTTGAAGGCGTCGCACATCTGCACGAAACGGGCGGCCTTCTCCGACGCCTCGATGTCGAGGACACCCGCGAGGGACTGCGGCTGGTTGGCGACGATGCCCACGACCTGTCCGTCGAGACGGGCCAGGGCGCAGATGATGTTGCGCGCCCAGCGCTCGTGGATCTCCAGGTAGTCGCCGTCGTCGACGAGTTCCTCGATGACCTTGTGCATGTCGTACGGACGGTTGCCGTCCGCCGGCACCAGATCCAGCAGAACCTCCGACCGGCGGTCGGCCCGGTCGTCGGAGGCGACGGCCGGCGGGTAGGCGCGATTGTTCTGCGGGAGCATCGACAGGAGGTAGCGGACCTCGGCGATGCAGGTCTCCTCGTCGTCGTACGCGAAGTGCGCGACGCCCGAGGTCTCGGCGTGCACGTCCGCGCCGCCCAGGCCGTTCTGGGTGATCTCCTCGCCGGTGACCGCCTTGACGACGTCCGGCCCGGTGATGAACATCTGCGAGGTCTCGCGGACCATGAAGACGAAGTCGGTCAGCGCGGGACTGTAGGCCGCGCCGCCGGCGCACGGGCCGAGCATCACGCTGATCTGCGGGATGACCCCGGACGCCCTGGTGTTGCGCTGGAAGATGCCACCGTAGCCGGCCAGGGCGGAGACACCCTCCTGGATACGGGCGCCCGCGCCGTCGTTCAACGACACCAGCGGGGCACCCGCGGCGATGGCCATGTCCATGATCTTGTGGATCTTCGTCGCGTGGGCCTCGCCCAGCGCGCCGCCGAAGATCCGGAAGTCGTGCGCGTACACGAAGACCGTACGGCCCTCGACCGTGCCCCAGCCCGTGACCACACCGTCGGTGTACGGCTTCCTGGCCTCCAGACCGAAGCCGGTGGCGCGGTGCCGGCGCAACTGCTCGACCTCGTTGAAGGAACCCGGATCGAGAAGCAGCTCGATGCGCTCGCGCGCGGTCAGCTTGCCCTTGGCGTGCTGCGCCTCGGTCGCACGCTCGCTCGGACCGGCCGCGGCCCGTGCACGGACCGCGTGCAGCTCGGCCACGGGCCCGTGAGCGCCCGTCGCCTCCGCGGAGGCTCGGGGAATGTTGTCCACCACTGTCACGACGCGTCCCTCCCTCTCTCAAGGTGCGGCCCGATCGGCGCCCCACCACGCGAACCGCTGGTGCGGTCTGTCGGGACGGGGCATGGCGCGCACACGAATCAGCCGGGTGAAGCAGCCGGCTCCTAGCGCCAGCTGTACGGAGAGCGGTAGACCGCGCCGGCCCGCGCCGGCTCCCACAGAGGGGTCTCGGGTGACCGCGCGTCGCCGTTCCCGCTGTTCTCCTCGTCCCGCGCCGCCAGCAGTGAGCACAGCACGACGGCGACCGCGGCCAGCTCCTCGTCGCTGGCCCGCCCGTGTTCCACCCGGAACACGGGCGCGGTGTCGAAATCGCCCATCTGGCCTCCTTCACGCCTTCTCCACCGTCCGTCACCTGCCTAAAGGAATGGTCCGGTCGCGCTGGAGAGTCGCCCGGGACAGCCACGAGGGCTCATGAGACGCGGCCGGAGGACGCCGCCCGTGACGCGGATGCGGCGATCACGACGGAGGAGACGCCCACGCGCGTGGCCGGGCAGGCGGCGGGACCGGTCGAGAAGCGGGACCGGTGAGGAAGAGACCGGTCAGGAAGAGACCGGTCAGGAATCGAGAAGCCCCGGCCCCCGACCGGCCCCTAACGTGAGGGACATGGCAACCACCACATCCACCGCAGCCCACACGACCCTCACCTCCGTCACCCTTGAGGTGGCCGACCTTGAGGGCGCCCGCCGCTTCTACCGCGCCTTCGGCGTGGACGCGTACCTGAGCCTGCGGGCGTCCGAGACGCACTCGACCGGCTTCCGCGGCTTCACCCTGGCGCTCACGGTGTCCGGGCCCGCCACCGTCGACGGCTTCATCGCCGCCGCCGTGGACGCCGGCGGCGAGGTGCTGAAGCCCGCCGTGAAGTCCCTGTGGGGCTACGGCGGCGTCGTCCAGGCCCCGGACGGGACGATCTGGAAGATCGCGACCTCGGCGAAGAAGGACAACGGCCCCGCCACCCGTGACATCGACGAGTTCGTCCTGCTCCTCGGTGTGGAGGACGTGAAGGCCACCAAGCAGTTCTACGTCGGTCGGGGCATGACCGTGGCCAAGAGCTTCGGCGGCAAGTACGCCGAATTCGCCCCCGCTCAGTCCGGCCGCGTCAAGCTGGCGCTGTACAAGCGCCGCGGGCTGGCCAAGGACCTCGGCGTCCCCGCCGACGGCACCGGCTCCCACCGCATCGTCCTCGGCGGCACCACCGCCGCCTTCACCGACCCGGACGGCTTCGTCTGGGAAGCCCCCACGCCGGCCTGACCCGCTCCTGCCCTTCCGCACCGTCCTGTCCCACCCCGCGTGCGGGAGAGAATCCGGGACAGGAAAGCGGACCCGGCACGGGGGCCGCACCTCACGCCGTCTCGCCCCCAATTCGTCCGAGCATGCCCAGGGTGAAATCGCAAGTGAACATCTCACGAGTGTTCTTCGAGTTTTGCACGATGCCGTCACGCGACCCTGCTGCCTGGATCGAGACGTAGTGAGGTGCGTATGGAAACCGCGACGGAAAGGGCGATCGAGTACATTCGGAAACGTTATCGCGAGCCGCTGACTCTCGCCGACATCGCCGAAAGTGCTCTGCTCAGTCGCTTCTATTTCACGCGGCTGTTCAAGGAGACGACCGGAATCACCCCCGGAAGATTCCTGGCAGCGGTCCGCATTCACGAGGCGAAGCGGCTCATCGAGCACACCTCGATGAGCATCACCGACGTCTCCTACGCGGTCGGCTACAACAGCCTGGGGTCCTTCACCAACTCGTTCACGTCCGGCGTCGGGATCTCCCCGAGCGGGTACCGGCGGATGACGCGGGACGGCGGGGACGGACCGCCGGGCCCGAGGCCCGACCCCCGGGACGGCCACGGCACGGTCGCGGGCACCCTCGGCCTCCCGGCCGGCCACGGCAACGCGCGCGTCTTCCTCGGGGCCTTCGCCACACCCGTGGTCCAGCACCCGGCCGTCGCCTCGACCGTCGTCGACGTACCGGCCGGTCGGCCGTCCTGCTACTCGCTCCGGAACGTTCCCGACGGGGAGTGGCACCTGCTCGCGGTGGCGGTCGCCGACGGCCTCGGGCCCGAGGCCGTTACCCGGCGGACCACCCTCGTCGCGGGGCGCGGCCCGTCGACCGTGCCCGTCACCGCCGACGGCATCGTGAGCGCCGCCGTCCGGCTGCGGCCCGTACGGGCCACCGATCCGCCGATCCTGCTGGCGCTGCCCGAACTCGTCCCGCAGGCCGAGGTCGTGTCCCGTCCCGGCTGCGCCTCCGTCCAACCGGAGGGCGAGCCGGCGGTCGGGGGGCGCCCGGCCGCGGGCCGTCTCAGCGTGGTGTCCGCGGCGCCGTGGCCGGCACCACCGTGGCCGAGGCGGGCCGGATCCTGACCGCCGGACTGCCCTGACCGCCGGACTGCCCTGCCCGCCGGACGGCCCTGCCCGCCGGACGGGCGGGGCCCGGGCCGGGTTACGCCATGTCCTGCCTGGTCTTGAGCTGCTCGGCGAGCAGGTGCCACTCACGGCCGATGCGCTCGGCGATCGGGGCGATGACACCGACCCAGTGCGCGGGGACGGCGTCGACCAGGTCGCGCCACTCCTCGCTCGGGTCGGTGGCGTGCGCCTGCATCCAGCGGAGGAACTCCCGGCCGCCGGCCGTGTAGCGGATGGCCGGGTCGCTGGACATCTTCGCCGCGACCGTCGCCCACGCGGGCGGCACCTCGGTGTGGTTCCTGCGCTGCGGTGCGGCGTCCGCGCCGGTCGCCATCCGCAGCGGGGCCCTGGACGCGCCGCCCGGCGCCGGAGCCGTACGCGCCGCTCCCTCGGCGTTGCCCACCGGCGGCACGGACCACACGGACGGCGCGGCCCGGGGCGGCCGGAGCGGCCGGACGGACGGCACCGGATGCGTGGGCCGACCGGGCTCCGCCGGGTGGCCGGGGCGGCCGAACGGGCCTGGCTCGTCGGCGAGGTCCCGCGGTACGGTCGTGGCGTCCGGCTCCCGTGCGGCGGCCGACTGGCGGCCGTCCCGCTCCGGGGCCTCGCCGCGCCGCAGCCGCGCGCTCACGTCGTGGACGGTGCCGAGCGACACGTCGGTCTCACGGGCGACCTGGCGCAGCGGCGCGTTCGGGTGCGCGGCGATGTACTCGGCGGCCCGCCGCCGGCCCTCGCCCGCGTCCACCGGACGCCTGCGGCCGTCCCGGCCGATGCGCTTGCCGTCGAGCGGCGTCGCCTCCCCCGCGCGGCCGCGCAGCGAGGCGATCGTCTTCGCGCTCAGACCGGTGATGCCCGCGATGGCGCGGTCGGACCAGTCGGGATGTGAGCCCAGGACGCGCTGGGCGCCGGCCACGCGGTCCGCTTTCGACAGCGGCAGACCGTGCGAGCCGTTCACCTTCATGGCGATGACGAGCGCTTCGGAGTTCGAGCAGTCCAGGAGGCGCGCCTTGATGGTGGTGTCGCCCCGGAGCCGCGCGGCCTCAAGCCGGTGCAGGCCGTCGATGACGAGGTAGCCATCCATCCTGACCAGAATGGGCGGGAGTTCCGCCGTACCCGCCACGTCGACGAGCGACTGGATATGGGCGGCGTCCGTACCGCCCTGCCGCAGGGACACCCCCGCCGACAGAGCACTGAGGGGAACGTCGTGCGCGGGCAGTTTCTCGAAGTTCTTCAGATCGAGTTCACCGTGCCCCGACGAGTCGGCGAACTCCGCTCTGGCGGAATTGAACGCGCTTGTCATCAGGACGGCTTGGGCACTGCTGTGAGCCATTCTGTCCCTCCCTCTCCGCTGCCGCTGTTCAGAGATTCGCAGAGCGGTCTTCAGCCGCAGTCGAGGAGAGGTGGACGTTTCCTGGAAACACCACACCGCGGGTGCCCGCCGGATCGGCGGGCACCCGAGGTGAGAGGGGGGAC
>NZ_JBHUYJ010000020.1:0-3641 GCF_042668715.1 Streptomyces sp. NPDC057271 | reverse complement strand
TTTTTCCCCTCCCTCTCTGTTTCTGTTGTTAGGGGGTCAGAAGAGTGTTCTCAACCAGGGGGGGGGGAGGGGGGGCTGTTTCCGGAAACCCCCACCCCGGGGGTCCCCGTGGGCTCGGGGGTCCCCCGCGGTGAGCGGGGGGATCAGGCGTCCCTGCGGCGCAGCAGCACCGCGGCGACGGCCAGCAGCGCGGCGGTCCACAGGGCGAGGACCCCGATTCCCTGCCAGGGCCCCAGCACGTCGCCGGCGCGTGCCTGCTGCTGAGTCATCATGAAGCCGGCCTGGGTGGGCAGGTAGGCGTAGACGTACGTGCCGATCTTGCCGGGCAGCAGCGCCGCCATCGGCGTGAGCACCAGGACGAATCCGATGACACCGGTGATGCTCGCGGCCGTGTGCCGGATGATCGCGCCGACGGCGAGTGCGAACAGACCGAGCAGGGCCAGGTAGAGGCCGGTGCCCGCGACGGCCCGCAGGACGCCCGGATCGCCGAGCGCGACCGGTGCCTTCTCCTCCAGGAGCGGCGCGCCGATGAGGAACGAGCCGAACGCGGTCACCTCGCCGACGACGAGGACCAGGAGGCCGAAGACGGCGCCCTTGGCCGCGAGGACCGGGACGCGCTTCGGGACGGCGAGCAGGCTCGCGCGGATCATGCCCGTGGAGTACTCCGAGGCGATGACCATCACGCCGAGCACGCAGACCGCGAGCTGGCTGAGCAGGATGCCGCTGCCCAGGATCGTGCCGGTGGGGTCGAGTCGCATCTCGGCCTGCTGGGCCGGCTCGGTCTTGTCCCAGTTCGCGACACCCATCTGCATGAAGAGCGCGGTGAAGATCAGGGATACCACGACCAGGATGGCCAGCGACCAGACCGTCGAGCGCACCGAGCGGATCTTCGTCCACTCCGAGAGCATCAGCTGTCCGAAGCTCGGCCTGTGCCGTGTACCGGCGGCGGAGGTCGAGGCGGGGGCGGTCAGGGTGGTCACTTCGCGCCTCCGGTGGCGGGCACGACGGCGTCGTACTCGACGGCGTCCTTGGTCAGTTCCATGAAGGCGTCCTCCAGCGAGCCACGGCTGGTCGAGAGTTCGTGGAGGACCAGGCCGTCGGCAACGGCGAGTTCGGCGATGCGGGGGGCTTCGAGACCGACGACGTTCAGGTCGCCCTCGACCTCGGTGACGGTGGCGCCCTCCGCCTTGAGCAGCGCGGAGAGCTTCTCCCGCTCGGGGGTCTTCACCAGGACGGACTGCTCGGTGCTGCGCTCGATGAACTCCTCGGTGGAGCAGTCGGCGACCAGCTGACCGCGGCCGATGACGATGAGGTGGTCGGCGGTGACGGCCATCTCGTTCATGAGGTGGCTGGAGACGAAGACGGCACGGCCCTCGGCCGCCAGCGACTTCATCAGGTTGCGGATCCAGAGGATGCCCTCCGGGTCCAGACCGTTGACCGGCTCGTCCAGGAGCAGTGCAGACGGGTTGCCGAGCAGCGCGGCGGCGATGCCGAGCCGCTGGCCCATACCGAGGGAGAAGCCGCCCGCGCGCTTGCGCGCCACCGATCCCAGACCGACCTGCTCGATGACCTCCTCGACCCGGCGCTTGCCGAGGCCCTGGGTCTGCGCGAGGCAGAGCAGGTGGTCGTAGGCGCTGCGGCCGGTGTGCACGGCGCGCGCCTCCAGGAGGGCGCCGACCACCCGCATCGGCTGCGCGAGGTCGCGGTAGGCCACACCGTTGATGGTGGCCTCACCCGAGTCGGGCCGGTCCAGGCCGAGGAGTAGCCGCATCGTGGTGGACTTGCCCGCGCCGTTGGGGCCCAGGAAGCCGGTGACTCGCCCGGGCTCGACCCTGAACGACAAGTCGTTCACGGCGGTCTTGTCGCCGTAGCGTTTCGTGATGTTCTTGGCCTCGATCATGGTCACCTCAGGTGAAGGGGCTGCGAGAGAAATCGGGAGACAAAAAGATCCCGACCCTGTGTTACCAGGAACGACATTCCGTTCAGTAGTGCTGCGCCCCGGTCCGGGGTTGAACACGGCGCTCGGATTCACGCTCGTGGATATTTTCTGACGACAGGCCCGCCCCCGCGGACGTCTGTTTCGTCTGCTTCTTTTCCTCAGTTGAACCCGAAAACCCCCGAAGGGTGGACATGAATTCAACTCGGAACGGCCCGGCGGAGACGCCCCGGCGGCCCGTCATCGGGATCGTCGCGCGGACCGCGCCGGTCACGCTCCATGGCTCCGACCTGGTCGTCAGCCTCGCACTCCAGGCTCATGTCGCCTACCTCGCCGAAGCGGGCTGCGCCCCGATGCTCCTGCCGCAGCTGCCCTGCGTCGAGCGGCTCGTCGACCGGGTCGACGGCCTCCTCGTCCCGGGCGGGCCGGACATCGACCCGGCGCTGTACGGTGAGGCCGCGCACCCGGTCACCCGGGCCATGACCCCTGATGCCGACCGTGTCGAACTGGCCCTGCTCAGGGCGGCACTCGACGCCGGGCTGCCCGTCCTGGGCATCTGCCGCGGCATGCAACTGCTCAACGTGTTGCACGGAGGCTCGCTCCATCAGCATCTTCCGGACGTCACCGGTCACGACGGTCACCGGCCGGGCACCTCGTCCTTCACCCTCGGACGCCACCCGCTCAGGCTCATGGCCGGCAGCCGTATCGCGCGCGTCCTCGACGAGGACGCGCCGGAGTCGGCCTGCCACCACCACCAGGCGGTGGGGCGGCTCGGCGACGGTCTCACCGTCACCGCGTGGGCGGCGGACGGGACCGTCGAGGCGGTCGAGGTGACGAACCACCCCTTCGCAGTCGGGGTGCAATGGGAAGCCGGATACACGGCCGACCGGCGGCTGCACCGCGCATTCGCCGAAGCCGCCGGTGCCACGCAGAAATTCGGCGTGCCGTCGGGAATTTCACGTACTTGAGAAGTGGAAGCCCCTGGGGGCAAGCTTTTTCCATCCCCATCAGAAGGAGAAACACAGATGTCGCCGCGGATGCCTAACCCGTCGCTGGTGGTCCCCGATGTCCTGCCCCCCATGCGGGCACTGGTCAAGGCCATCAACAGTGTCGGTGTGCCGTTGCAGACGCTCGTTCTCATCCACCTGCGGGTGAGCCAGATCAACGGCCGTACGGTCCAGCTTCCCGTGAAGAAGCGCGAGTTCGAAGATGCCGGCGAGGAGGACTTCCGCCTGCCGCTGGTGGAGACCTGGAGGGAGCAGACCTGCTTCACCGACGCCGAGCGTTCGGTGCTCGCGCTGGCCGAGGCCGCCACGCGGATCAACGATGTGAAGGACCCGGTCTCGGACGAGGTCTGGGACGAGGCCGCCAGGCACTGGGACGAGAAGCAGCTCGGTGCCGTGGTGCTCCACATCGGCCTGGTGAACCTCTGGAACCGCGTCAACGTCGCCACGAAGCAGGAGCCGGTCGACTGGCGTGTGAACCCCAAGACGTGGACCCCGATGACCACGCGGCTCGCCGCGAGCAAGTAGTGGCCCGATCGGCCCGCGACAGCACGAAGGCCCTGCCCGGTGGGGAAACCCCTCGGACAGGGCCTTCGTGCTGCGCGGGTCGTGGCGCGACCGCCGGGGCCGTGGCGCGACCGCCGGGGCCGTGGCGCGAGCGCCGGGGCCGTGGCGCGAGCGCCGGGGCCGTGGCGCGACCG
>NZ_JBHUYJ010000019.1:0-93343 GCF_042668715.1 Streptomyces sp. NPDC057271 | reverse complement strand
TGGCGCAGACAGGACATTGAGGGGGCTTCTGACCAAGCTCCTATCAGGTCATGTTCCGCCCGGCCGGAGCCATGAGAACAGGTCCCGGCGGCCGGACAGAACAGCGGGAAGACAGCCCAGCAGGGCGTCAGTCAGTGGCAGAGCCACGACCACCGGGACCTGAGTATCAGCATCAATGTCGGTGGCTCCGGCAACCCACCATGCCCGGGCGGCCGAGCGCGTCTTCAGGAATTCCCGTGTGGGCAGCCGTGGGTACCGCCAGGCCGCACGGCACGCCGCCGGAATCTCGTCCGGGCAAGCGGCTGACCGCCCTCAGGGAGGCAGGCCCTAGACGTCCAGGTCCACGACGACCGGGGCGTGGTCGGACGCGCCCTTGCCCTTGCGCTCCTCGCGGTCGACGTAGCTGTCCTTGACCGCGTCGGCGAAGGGCTTGTTGCCGTACACCAGGTCGATGCGCATGCCCCGGTTCTTCGGGAAGCAGAGCTGGCGGTAGTCCCAGTACGTGAAGGGGTGGTCGTACTTGAGGGGACGCGGCACCACGTCCGTGAGGCCTGCCTCGCGGAGGCCGGTCAGGGCGGCCCGCTCCGGTTCGGTGACGTGCGTGAGGCCCTCGAAGGCCGCCCGGTCCCAGACGTCGTCGTCGGTCGGCGCGATGTTGTAGTCGCCGAGGACGGCGAAGGGCCGCTCGCCCGCCGCGTCCTCGGCGACGGCCGCCCGCAGCGCCTCCAGCCAGCGGAGCTTGTACGCGTAGTGCTCGTGGGCGACCTCGCGACCGTTCGGCACGTACACCGACCAGACGCGGACCGGGCCGCAGGTCGCGGAGATGGCCCGGGGCTCCTGCAGCGTCTCGTAGTCGGGGCCGCCGGCCAGCCCGGTGACGACGTCCTCCAGGCCGACCTTCGAGATCAGCGCGACGCCGTTCCAGCGGCCGGTGGCGTTGACCGCCGATTCGTACCCGAGTTCGCGCAGCGCGTCGGCGGGGAACTGCTCGACGGTGCACTTGGTCTCCTGGACGCACAGCACGTCCGTGCCGGTGCCCTCCAGCCAGGCCAGGAGTCGAGGCAGGCGGGCGGTGATCGAATTGACGTTCCAGGTCGCGATGCGCATGTGCGCAAGCCTAACGGCGGGGTGTGACACTCACCGGTCCCGCGCCCCGCGCACGCCGCCGGTGGATCACAGTTGGGTGGAGTCGCCCGGGGCCAGGCGGCCGTGGTCCGTGCCGCCGAGCTCGCCGATCTGCCGGTCGTAGATGGGCCGGGCGAGGTCCGTGAGCAGGGCGTCGTGGACGTCGAAGGCACGGCGCGGCTTGACCTCCCGTACGTAGTCGATGACCTCGGCGATCTTGTTCCAGGGGGCCATCACCGGGAGCATCAGCGTGTCCACCGGGTGCTCGGGGACGGTGAGCGCGTCGCCCGGGTGGAAGACGGCGCCGTCCACGAGGTAGCCGACATTGGTGATCCGGGGGATGTCGGGGTGGATCACGGCGTGCAACTCGCCGTGGACCTGGACGTCGAAACCGGCCGCGGTGAAGGCGTCGCCGTGGCCGACGGTGTGGACGCGGCCGGGGAAGGCGGCCGAGAGCTTCTCCGCGACGCTCCGCAGCGTCCAGATCTCGGCCGCCGGGTTGGACTCCAGACCGGCCCGCAGCCGGTCCTCGGCGAAGTGGTCCGGGTGCTCGTGGGTGACGAGCAGGACGTCGGCGCCGACGGCGGAGTCCTGTTCGCTGAAGGCGCCCGGGTCGATGACGAGCGTCCGCCCGTCCTTCTCCAGTCGGATGCAGGCGTGGGACATCTTCGTCAGCTTCACAGGACTCCACCTCACGACGGGCCGTACCGGCCCGGTCAGCCTACGCCCGGGGCGTCGTCTCCTCCTTGATCACCCTGCCGACGACGCGCAGGGCGCTCTCCGCGGCGGGCAGCCCACAGTAGACGGCGGTCTGCAGCACGACCTCGCGGAGCTCGTCCGGCGTCAGCCCGTTGCGCAGGGCGGCCCTGGTGTGATCGGCGAGGGCGTCCAGGTGGCCGTCGGCGATCAGCGCGGTGAGGGTGACACAGCTGCGCGTGCGGCGGTCGAGGACTTCCCGGCTCCACACCTCACCCCAGGCGTACCGGGTGACGAGGGCCTGGAAGTCGGCGCCGTACTCGTCGGTCAGCGCCTCGTCCACGTGGGCGTCGCCGAGGATCTCGCGGCGGAGCTTGAGGCCCTGGTCGTACGGGTCGGTCCGCGCGACGTCCACGGGCTCGCCCGCCGGCTCGGCGGGTGAGATCCCGGCGACGGGCTGGACGGGGGCGGAGACGGGCGGCATCGCCAGGGCGGGCACGGCGCTCTGGGTGTCGTGCACGACACCGGCGAAGTGGCCGGTGAGCAACTCCGTGACGGCGGCGGGCTGCTCGACCGGGGCGAGGTGGGAGGCACCGGGGACGACGGCGAGCCGGGCGTCGGCGATCCCGGCGACCAGGGTGCGCGCCTCGGCGGGCCCGGTGACCTGGTCGTCGGAGCCGACGAGCACGAGCGCGGGGACACCGATCCGGCCGAGGGCTTCCCGTACGTCGAAGACGGCGAGCGCCTCGCAGGCGCCGACGTAGCAGCCGGGGTCGGTGGTGCGGACCATCTGTACGGCCCACTCGACGATCGCCGGCTGCGCGGCGCGGAAGGCGGGGGTGAACCACTGCTCGGGTGCCGTACGGGCCATGGGTTCGAGGCCGTGGGTGCGGACGATCACTCCGCGCTGGCGGAACTCGTCGGCGCTGCCGAACCGGGGCGAGGCGGCGACCAGGGCGAGGGAGGCGACCCGGTGCGGCGCCCGCAACGCGAGGTCCAGGCCGACGGCGCCGCCGATGGAGCAGCCCACGTAGCCGAAGCGCTGCACGCCCAGGTCGTCGAGGGTGGTCAGCAGGCGGTCGCCGAGTTCGGCGACCGAGGTGAACGGCCGGGCGGGTGCCCCGCCGTGCCCCGGCAGGTCGAACCGGACGATGCGCCACTGCCGGGTGAGCTCGGGTATCTGCCGGTCCCACATGTGCCAGGTGGTGCCGAGGGAGGGTCCGATCACCAGCACGGGGGCGTCGTCGGGGCCGTCGATGCGGTATTGCAGGGTGTTCGTCGGTGTCTCACTCACCCGCCAGACCCTCTCATCCCGATCGAGATCGCACGGCGCCGGGTCGGACCTGACGGCTCCCGCCCCAAGGCCGGGCCTCTCGACGCCGAGCGCCACGGGCGGTGCGCCTCCGGGAGGTTGACCGGTGCGTCAGGCCGCGCCGTGCAGGTTCTTGGCGGTCGGGGAGGTCCGCACGGTGGCCGGGTCGGGAAAGGTCCCCAGGAGCCGGTCCGCGGTGGCGGTCGTGGTGACGGTGAACCAGTAGTGCTCGTTCTTGTAATGGTGCAGCCGGTGGTTGCGCCAGACCGCCTTGTAGGCCCTGCTCCGAGGCCGGTAGTCACTGTGGATCAGGTAGTGCGTCCACTCGTAGACCAGCCCCGTCACCGCCACGGTCAGCATGAACGTCAGGGCCTGGCCCAGTCGCGGGAAGGCGACGAGGGCAACGGCGTTGTAACCGACGATGACCCGGATGAGCGCCCTCCAGGGTATGAAGACCAGCGGGACGTCACGTGGGTCGACATGGTGCTCGCGGTGTTTCCTCGCCAGGAGCGTGTCGAGCACGACACCGGCGACCCTCCTCGGCCGCCAGTGCAGCACGAACACGTGGATCAGCCACTCCAGGAGGGGAAAGAGCAGGAGCAGGATCACGGGGGCGTACGCGTCTGTGACGCGCCAGTCGCCCAGAATGATCCGGCAGGCGAGCACGGTCACCAGGGCGCCGCTGATCATCCATGGCGAGGGGTAGTGCCAGAAGGCCCGGAACACGCCTCCCAGCGTGACGTCGGTCCGGCGCGGCACCGACTGTGCGGCCTCGTCCGCCCGAACGCGGGCCTGGGCGACCTCATCTGAGGCCCTGTCGGCGGACTCCCGTACACGCCTGATCGCCCTACGCAGGTTCATGGCTCTCCTCGAGCAGATCGATGACGTCGATCAGGGCTGTGGTGGCCGGGCCGAGCAGGTCCTCCGCACGGGTGCGGGCGGCCGTCGCGTCGCCCTGGACGATCGCCTCGGCGAGGACGGCGTACGCGTCGGTCCGGTCCACCTCCGCGGCCATGACGTGGGCCAGGGCGTCCAGGGCGGGCTCGTATGCGGCGCGGAGGCTGTTGAACATGAGGCGGAAGGTCACGGACTCGGCCGCGTCCGTGACGTGCTCCCAGAAGGTCAGGGCAAGCCGTTGCCTGTTCACGGGATCGGTGTCGTCCTCGAGCGCCCGGACGGCGGCGCGGAGCGGGACGGCGAGTTCCGGGCCGTTGCGTCGTGCCGCGAGTTCGGCGATCTTCGGGCCCACATGGAGCCGTGCCTCCAGGACGCTGCGGGCGACCCCGAGGTCGATCTCGCCGCCGGCGAACAGGAGGCGGGGCAGCAGATCGAGGCCGCCCGCTCTGCGGATGTCCCGCACGGTGGTGGCGTCACCCTGACGGACTTCGACCAGCCCGGCATGAGCGAGTCGCTGCAGGGCCTCCCGTACCGCGGGGCGTGAGACGCCGAGGACTTCCGCGAGGCGCCGCTCGCTGGGAAGGCTCTCGCCAGGAGCGAGGCCGCCGCTCACGAGTTCCCCGAAGAGCTGGTCGAACACTTCGTCAGGAACCGACCGTCGACTGACTGGTTGCAGAGGCATGCGGAGACCCTAAGGGTCGCCGGACAGATGGTCTAGTGGTCAGACCAGTCGAGTCGAGATGAGGCGGACTGGCCGGGTTTCGCGCTCGGGACCCGCTCGGACTCCGCGGCCGGCGCCGCGCCGGGGACGGCGGCGGGGGTTCGCCTTCATGTCGGTCCGTGCCGGGTGTCTACGCTCTTGTCATGCAGCGCAGCGATGTCACGCGGGACGACGGTACGTGGGTGGGGCTGACCCTCGATGTGCGGGGGCGTCAGCGGCCGGGGCTGGGTGTGCGCACTGCCGGGTCGCGGCTGGTGGTCTCGCAGGAGGCGCGGACCGTGCTGCTCGCCGATGTGGACGAGCACCTCCAGGGCGTGGACTTCTGGCGGACCGACGCGTACCGCTCCTGCGTACCGCCGCTTCGGGCCGATGCGGGGCGCGCGATGGCGGGCAGCCCGGAGCGGTGGGCCCATCGCTTCGCGCGGTACCTCGTCGACGCGCCGGACAGCCCGCTGCACGAGGGCCGATGGCTGCTCACGCCCGAGAGCCCGCTCCGGCGGTGGCGCCACCCCGGCACCTCGCACGCCGACCCCTGGGGCTCGATGCTCGTCGAGGGCCATCCCGACGGGTACATCGACTGGTACGTCCACTCCGGTTCCTGGGAGGTCCTTCCGCTGCGGCCGATGCCGGATGCCGACGACAGCCGGGTCAAGGCGTACCGCAAGCAGGTCCGTGCGGAGACGCTCCCGCCCGTCCTGCTGTGGTGGGTCAGCGGTCTGGACTGTCATCTGGTCCTGGACGGTCACGCGAGGCTCGCCGCGGCGATCGCCGAGTCCGTCGAGCCCCCACTGCTCCAGCTGCACCGCACGGTGCCGCGCGAGGACCGGGCGGGGCGGATCGACGAGGCCGTGGACTCCTACGCGTACGAACTGGAACGCTTCGCCGGACTCCGCGCCGTCCACGGCCCCACCGTCCCCGACGGCGCCGCCACCGCCGGGCCGGAGCTCGTCCGCCGCTTCCACGCCCTGGACACGGCCGCCCAGCCCACCTGGGCCTGGCCCCTGCCGGGTGGGGAGGACGAGTGGCGCCGCCTCGCACGCGAGGTGACCGCCGGCAGGAACTGGCCCCGCGCCGAAGCTCCCCACCAGCCCTGTGACAGGGTGGACGAATGACGGCGAACCACGCGCACTCGTCCGACCCGTGGTCGGACACGGCCACGACACACGGTGATCTCCTGGCGGCGAAGGAACTCGTCTACGACCCTTGCGGGTTCACCTGCTCGCAGCCGGTTCCCGAACCCGAGAGTGTCGAATACGCCGCCCACACCTTCACCCTCGACGGGCTCTCCGTACGGTTCCGCGCCGCCAGGACGACCCCCACCAAGGTCGGCCAGTTCGTCACCGTATGGAAGAGGTCTCCCGGCGGGCCCATCCAGCCCTTCGACATCGCGGACGCCGTCGACCTCTTCGTCATCAGCTGCCGCGACGGGAACCACTTCGGCCAGTTCGTGTTTCCGAAGGACGTGCTCCGCAGGCGCGGTGTCGTATCGGTCGACGGTTCCGGCGGGAAGCGGGCCTTCCGCGTCTACCCGCCCTGGGTGACCACCACCAACGGCCAGGCCGGCCGGACCCAGGCCTGGCAGCTGGACCACTTCCTCCCTCTGGAGCAGGACGGGGCCGGCGTCTCCAGCCGCGCCCTGGAGCTCTACCACCGCCGATAGGAGGGCGACCTGCCGTCAGCCCTCGACGCCGGTGGAGGTGTGCGCGGCGCCGACCGGCTTGGATTCCGGGGATCCGCGCCGGCGGAGGTAGACGGACAGGATCACCATCGCGGCGACCGCCAGCAGTTCGGACTGCCAGTTCTGCAGCGTCCTGGACCAGAAGTCGGGCTCGGCGGTCCTGGGGTCCTCGCACCACGGCACGATCTCATCCGCCGGGCTTCCGCCACGGCGACACACTCGGGACCGAGGGCTTTCCTCACCGTCCCTACCCGGAGGGGGGAAGCCCACCGGGCACGGCGGCCGGCCGGAACCGCCGCGGGCGGACGTCAGCGGCGGGAGTCGCCGAGGTCCGGATCGGCGTCGGGGGTGGTCCATGAGTCGTCGCGGGCGGTTGTGGTGTGTGCCCGGGTGGGGTCGCCGCCCGGTCGGCGCCGGCGCGCGACGCGACGGCTGCCCCACCAGAACGCGCCGATGAGAAGTGCGACGACCACCGCTCCGAGGACGATGGCGAAGAGCACGGCGTTGGATCCTGCCGATGCGAGAGCGGGTGTCGCTGTGATCGTGGTGAACGCGGTCATGATCGCCTCTCTCGAACGGGTCCGGGCGCTGCTCATCGCGCCTGTCCCCTCCCGGCGTCCGCAAACTCGGCCGTACGGGGGACCGCGTCTGTTTCGTCCTCCCGGAAGCGGAGAGTCGCTGGGGCACGAAGCGCGTGAAGGGACCGGAACGGAGGCAGTGCGATGCGCGACAAGCCCGAGACCCTGTCGGGACCTCTCCTGACCGTGTACTTGAACGATCACCTCACAGGCTCGGCCGCGGGCGTACGGCTGATCCACCGCATCGCCGACCGTCAGCGCCGTGCGGGATCGGGGCCGGTACTGGACGCCTTGGCCCGCCAGATCGAGGAGGACCAGCGGAGCCTGCGCCGCATCATGCACGACCTCGACGTTCCCGTGAGGCCGCTGCGCGAGATCGTGGGCCGGATCGGGGAGAAGGCGGGTCGGCTCAAGCTGAACGGCAGACTGCTCTCCCGCTCCCCGCTCAGCGACGTGCTGGAGCTTGAGGCGATGCTCATCGGCGTCGAGGGCAAGGCGGCGTGCTGGCGGGCTCTGCGCGCGCTCGCGGAGGCGGAGACCGGTTCCGGTCTCGACGGCGCGCAGCTCGACAGGCTCCTCACCCGTGCCGAAGAACAGTCCCGCACCCTGGACGACATCCGGCGGGAGCGGTCCGCCGAGGTCTTCGGCGCGGAACTCGCGCCGCCCGACGCCGACGCCGACGCAGAAGAGCGTCATGCGGTCTCCGGCTCACGGGCCGGCTGACGCGGTCAGCCCCCAGGCAAGGGAGCGGGCACCGGCCAGGCGCCGTCGGGCGGGCCGGCCGTCAGCAGGTCGTGCTTGCCCGGGGGTTCGGTCGTGCGCCACAGGACGGACAGGCCGGGGCTGTCCACAAAGGCAGCACGCGCTGCCGTGCACGTCGCCGCCGGTGTCTGCGCCGCCTCGGCCGTCACCGTCACGGAGCGGGGTTCCTCCCCCGCCCCGTAGCCACGGCGGGCAGAACGGGCCGGCGGGCAGAGCAGGTCGCGAGCGTCAATCCGGCGGCTCTGGAGTCATTCGGGAGAGTGGTCCTGATTGCCACCAAGATCCGCCGCGCCCTAGGGTTCTGACCTGCTGGAACACCCCTGCACCACCTGTGCGGACCGGAAGAGAAGGGCGCCGCGATTGGCTGCCGACCGGCCTGGCGACGAGGAACCCGCCCGCGCGTTGGGCAGGGCGCTGCGCGAACTCCAGCGGCGCTCCGGATGCACGCTGCGCTCCCTCGAGACGAGCGTGCGGATCAGCGACTCGTCGCTGTCCCGGTACTTCCGCGGCACCACCGTTCCCCCGTGGGCGACCGTCCGAGACCTGTGCAAGGCGCTCGACGCCGACCCTGCCGAGTACCGGCACCTGTGGGAGGCAGCCGACCGGAGCCAGCGTAGACCGGTCCAGGGCAACGCCCCGCAGACGCCGACCGCCGCCCCGACCGCCGCCCCGGACAGTGCCCCGACTGCTGCCCCGGACGGGGCCCCGGCCGAGGCCCCGGCTCCACGCCGCCGACCCTCCGCACGGAGCAGGCGCACGGTCTGGGCCCTCGCCTGGACCGTGCTCGGCCTGGTGATCGGGGTCGCGAGTACGGCGCTCGTCCAGTCACGGCACCAGACACCCGGCGACGACGCGCCGCCGCCCGCGCACGGCGCGTCCGCCGCGTCCACCACCTCCCCCGCGCCGGGCCTCCCGCGGATCTTCGTGAACCGCGCCACGGGGACCTGCCTCGACGACAGCCTCGACATGGGCACCCGTACCTACGCGTGCAACGGGATGTCGTACCAGCGCTGGACCGTCCGCACGGCGGCGGACGGCAGCGTGCAGCTCAGGAACCACGCGACGGGAGAGTGCCTGGACCACCACCCCGGCGGTCTGCGGACCGTGGCCTGCGGCCCGTCCGCGTCCCAGCGGTGGGCCGTGACCGCGCGGGGCGACGAGGCGGTCGAGGTCCGGAACGCCACCACGCGGCACTGCCTGGACGACGGCGCGGGGGGCGTACGCGTACTGCCCTGCGACCGGACCGCACGTCAGAAGTGGGCCTGAGCCGGATCACTTCACGACCGGCCGGCCGTCCTCGAACCGCAGGTCGGCGACGTACAGCACGCGTCGTGCGCGGTCGGCGGCCCAGCCGTGGAACAGGATCCGGTCCTTGCCGTCGGGGCCGGTCACCACGTCCTGCCCGCCCGGTCCGGCGACCGCGCCCGAGAAGGTCTGCGTCGTCATCAGCGGCACGTCGCCCTTCACATACGGCCCTGTGAGGTCGTCGGCCGTCGCCCAGCCGGTCGCGTACGCGTCGGTGCGATAGTCGCCGGCCGAGTACAGGAGTACGTAGCGGCCGTCCCGTTCCACGAGAGTGGGCGCCTCGACGAGGCCGCCCTCCCAGGGCCGGTCCTGCTTGACGAGACGTACCGGCTCTCCGGTGACGCGGGTGCCGTCCCAGGAGACGGGCTGGATGTGGAGCCAGGTGTCCTTGCCGCAGCAGTTCCCGTCGCTCTTCCAGAGCAGGTAGCGCGTGCCGTTCTCGGTGTGGCTCGACGCGTCGATCGCCCCGCCCTCCTCGGGCGTGCAGACCAGGGGGCCGTCTCCGACCGGCCGGAACGGCCCGTCGGGTGAGGACGACACGGCGGCGCCGATGCACTGACGGCCGCCGGCCCGGTCGCGGGCCGTGTACTGGAGCGTGAACCCGTCACCGTTGTCGAAGACCTCCGGCGCCCAGACGTGGTTGGGCGGATCGAGCGTGACCCACGCGCCGACCACGGGCAGGACGTCGGTCTCGTCGACCTTCCAGTGGACGAGGTCGGTGGAGGTGGCGTGCTGGACGTTCCTGCCGTGGGCGTTGGTGGCGTAGGCGTGGTAGACGCCGCCGACCTTCATGACGTCCGGATCGGCGAAGTCCTGATCGAGGACGGGTGTCAACGGCGCCGCGGACGCCGGGGACGCCTGTGACACCGAGGGAGAGGACGTCGCGGCTCCGGCCGGCAGCGCGGCGAGGCAGGCTGCCGCGCCCAGGGCCACGGCCGTGACGACCCCCCGCCCGATCAGGGTGTGTACGGGGCGGAGGAGTCCGCCCTCTCGGCTACTGCGGTGGTGCACGGTTCCGCTCCCTCGGCTCTGGTCGTACCGCCTGCGCGAACGACGTCGTCGGTGACACACACCACGAGAACGACCCGCTCGCCGCCGCGTTGCGCGAGAGTGCCCGCGGACGCGGCGCCGGTCCCGTCCCGGGCTCGCACGTGTCCCGGGACGGGAACGTTCTCGCAGGTCAGCGGGGTGGGGATCCCGACTTCGCCGAATCGCCCGGGACACGGTTGCGCGCCTCTTCCCGACCGCCACAGACTTCGGTTGTCCGGCCGCGGCACCGCTCGACGACAGCGCCCCCGGCCCGGACGTACTCCCCCCGTCGTGCCCCGTCCCGAGCCCCCGCACCGAGCGGCCGATCTCTCGACGCGGCACCGTCACGCCCCGCCTCCCCGACCTCCGCAGGAGATCCCCCATGCCCCGGAACAGCTCTGCCCGTCGCTCCCTTCTCACCACCACCCTGGCGGTCACCGGCGCCGCGGTCGTGCTCGCCACCACGCTGCTGACCGGCGCCGACGGACCGACCGCAGGTGAACGGGCGTCCCCCGCACGTCCGGGCCGCCAGGCCACGGAGGCCGACCGGCTGCTGCACGACGCCGAGCAACGGCTGCTGCGCGACTGCATGCGCCGGCACGGGTTCACGTACCAGGTCTTCCCGCTCGACGAGGATCCGGGGATCAAGGCCTTCGCGTACGTCCTCGACGACGCGGGCTGGGCCCGACGGCACGGCTACGGCGCCGAGCTGCGCCGTGAGCGGGCGGCGCTCGTCAGGAACGATCCGAACCGCGCCTACTTCGCCGGCCTGTCGGCGGAGCGCAAGGCCGAGGCACTGGTCGCCGCCAACGGCGACTCGCCGGACGGGCTGACCGTGCGCCTCCCGGGCGGCGGGACCGTGCGGCGCAGCGACCGAGGCTGCGTCGCGGAGGCGCAGCAGCGGCTGTACGGAGACGTCGGTGCCTGGTTCCGCGCCTCGACCCGGGTGGGCGCCCTGGAACAGATGCGCCGGAGTCGTGTCCTGGCCGACCCGGCCTATCTGGAGCGGCTCGGCCCGTGGCGGCAGTGCATGCGGCGCGCCGGGCACGACTACGCCACGCCCGCTGCCGCCCGCGCCGCCGCGCTCTCGACCGCACGGCCGCTGTCCAGGGAGCACGAGGTGGGCCTCGCGCTCGCGGAGGCGCGGTGCGCCGGGGAGTCGGCGCTGGGCCGCACGTCCCGGCGTCTCGACGACCACCACGGCAGGCTCCTGGCCCACGCGTACCGCACGGACGTCGAGGTGCGGGAGCGGCTACGGGCCGCCGCGCTGCCCCGGGCCCGCCGGGTCCTGGGCGCCGACCCGCGGGACTGACCGTCCCGCCCCCTCTACCCCGCCGTGTGCCCGACGGCATCCGGCGGCCCCCAAGGCCGTGCCGCGAACGGCGGCACGACCACGGCCGGCACCCGGCCACCACCGAAGAAGGAGAAGACACCATGCGCATCACGCGTGCCCTCGCGACGGCACTCACCGTCGGGGCCCTCACCCTGCTGGCCGCCCCGGGCGCCGACGCCCGTGCCTCCGTACCGGAGGCCGCCCCGGTCGCGGCGGCGGCTCCGGCCGCCGTGCCCGCCCCGGACGGGTTCCTCTACGCCTGGGAGCACCCCCACGCGGGCGGCTTCCACTGCAGGTGGAACGCGAACAACGCCAACTGGGCCGGCTGCCGCAACAAGGTCTCGGACGTCTGGAACAACGGGTTCCCCGGCCGCGGTGAGGACGTCAAGCTGTACTACGGCCTGAACTGGAGCGGCTCGTGGGTCTGCCTCCACCAGAGCCACTCCATTCCCGACCTCGCCCTCTCCGGCCTGAGGTTCTTCGGCCCGGGTGCGGGCAAGGGCCAACTCGTGAACGACAACGTCTCGTCGCACGAGTGGGTCGACGCCTGCTGACGTCGCCCCGCACGGCGCCGGCCCGACGGGACTCCCGTCGGGCCGGCCTGTGCGTCTGCGGTACCCCTGACCGCGCGGGCGCCCCGTGCGGTCAGGGGGTCGTGGTGGACACCACGTACACCGTGGGCGCCGCGGGATCGCTGAGGTCGACGGTGACGGCTTCGTGGGGGCGCGGCTTGTCCCGGCTGACGGTCGTGCCCGACCAGGTTCCGTCCCCGGAGAAGTCCCAGCCGACGATGTCGGCGTCGCGTTCGCTGACGGTCACCTCGCCCGGGTCCAGCTCGGAGCGGCTGGAGCCGATCTCGTTCAGGAAGGCGTCGAGCCGTCCCGCGCTCGTCGTGAACTGGACGTACAGCCGGCTCGTCTTCCAGTTGCTGGTCTCGTAGTAGGCGACGCCCGTGCTGCCCTGCGGGATCGGGACCTCGAAGATGCGGCGCTTCATCAGCGAGGGCCAGTTCTCACGCAGGCCGGTGGCGGAGGACTCGCGCTCCTTGTCGCGGCCGCTGTCGCGGCTCTGCCCGGCGGAGATCACGAGGTATCCGGCGGGGATGCCGACGAGCAGCACGATGATGATCGCCGTCAGCCAGCGGCGGCGGATCATGTGGCGCCGGTCCTCCGGCATCCTGGTGCTCTGTTCGGGAGAGGTGGTCGGGGAGGGGACGGTCATGAGGGCGGATCCTGGGTGGTGCGGGAGGAGGTGCGTGGCACGGTTCCGTTGCGCAGGGCCTGCGCGTAGCGCTCGTACCGTTCGTAGCGCTCGACCCGGCGCCGGTTGGCGCGGCGGAAGCGGCGGGCGACGAGCCGGGCGAGGTCGGCGGCGCCGACCATGCCGGCCTCGGGGCCGAGTTCGGCCTTGGCGATCCGGGCCTCGGGGCGGTAGCCGCGGCCGGTGAGATGACGTCGGAAGGCGTCCCGGGCCGGGCCGATCAGCAGGTCGTCGGCGGCGCTGACGCCCCCGCCGATGACGAAGCAGGAGGGGTCGAGGGCGGCGGCGAGGTTGGCGATGCCGACGCCGAGCCACTGGCCGATGTCCTGGAGAAGCTCGACGCACATGGCGTCGCCCTCGCGGGCGAGCTCGGTGATGAGCGGGCCGGTGATCTCCGGGACGTTGCCCTTGACCCGCTCGATGATGTTGTACGCGACCGGGGAGTCGGCGGCGGCCAGTTCGCGGGCCTCGCGGACCAGGGCGTTGCCGGAGCTGTACTGCTCCCAGCAGCCGCGGTTGCCGCAGGGACAGCGGTGTCCGCCGGGTACGACCTGCATATGGCCGAACTCGCCGGCCACCCCGTACTTGCCGCGCTTGACCTGCCCGCCTTCCAGGATCGCGCCGCCGATGCCGGTGCCGAGCGTGATCATGACGAGGTGGTCCTCGCCGCGTCCGGCGCCGAAGCGCCACTCGGCCCAGGCCGCCGTGTTGGCGTCGTTGTCGACCATGACGGGGACGGCGAGCCGGGACTGCAGCGAGTCCCGCAGCGGCTCGTTGCGCCAGGCGAGGTGCGGGGCGAAGAGGACGGTGGCGCGGTCGGCGTCGACCCAGCCGGCCGCGCCGATGCCGACGGCGTGCACGTCGTGCCGGTCGGAGAGGTCCAGGACCAGTTCGACGATGGTGTCCTCGACGACCTTGGGGCTCTTGGACTTGTCCGGCGTCTCGGTCCGGAGCTTCTCCAGGATCGTGCCGTCCGCGTCGACGACCCCGGCCATCACCTTCGTACCGCCGATGTCGATGCCGACGGTCGGTACCCGGGGCGCGGTCAGGTGGGAGCGCCGCTCCCGGGTGCCGACGGTCCGCAGCACCGTGGCCCGTGCGGAGCCCCGGCTGGCGAAGTCGCGGTAGGTACTCATCGGCTCGATTCTGCCAGGTGCGGTGTCGGGGGGCCGTTACGAAGGGGTGGGGCGCTCCAGTTCGTGGCGCAGGTCCTCCAGCTCGCTGCCGCCCGCCATCTGTCGGGTCAGCTCGTCCAGGGTGACCGAACCCTTGGTGTGGCTGCCCGCCATGACCCCGCGCTTGAGCAGGACGAAACGGTCGCCGACAAGGTAGGCGTGGTGCGGGTTGTGGGTGATGAGGACCACTCCGAGGCCCTGGTCACGGGCCGCGGCCACATATTTCAGGACCACTCCGGACTGTTTGACGCCGAGGGCGGCGGTCGGCTCGTCCAGGACGAGGACCCTGGCGCCGAAGTACACGGCACGGGCGATGGCCACGCACTGGCGCTCACCGCCGGAGAGGGTGCCGATGGGCTGGTCGACGTCGCGCAGGTCGATGCCCATGCGCAGCAGCTCGGTGCGGGTGGTCTCGCGCATCAGCTCGACGTCGAGGCGCTTGAAGGGGCCCGCGCCCTTGGTGGGCTCGGAGCCGAGGAAGAAGTTCCGCCAGACCGGCATGAGGGGGACGACAGCCAGGTCCTGGTAGACGGTGGCGATGCCGAGGTCCAGCGCCTGGCGCGGGTTGGCGAGGGAGACCTCCTCGCCCTCGATGCGGAAGGTTCCGGCGTCGTGCCGGTGCAGTCCGGCGATGATCTTGATGAGCGTGGACTTGCCGGCTCCGTTGTCGCCGAGGACGCAGGTGATCTCACCCGCGTGGACCTCCAGGGAGACCCCTTCGAGGGCGCGGATGTTGCCGTAGTACTTGCTGACGTCGTCGAGCTCGACGAGAGCGGAGCCGGGGGCCTGGGGCTGGGTCGGGGCGGGGGTCTCGGGGGTGGTCACTTGGTTGCCTCCACACGCCGGCGGATCCAGGCGTTCAGCAGGGTCGCGAGGAGGAGCATCGCTCCCAGGAAGAACTTGAACCAGTCCGGGTTCCACTCCGCGTAGACGATGCCCTTGCTGGTCATGCCGAAGATGAGCGCGCCGACCGCCGAGCCGATGGCGGAGCCGTAGCCGCCGGTGATCAGACAGCCGCCGATGACGGCCGCGATGATGTAGATCAGCTCGTTCCCGACGCCCTCGCCGGACTGGACGACGTCGAAGGAGAAGAGCAGGTGCTGGCCGGAGATCCAGGCGCAGAAGGCCACGCCCATATAGAGGCCGATCTTGGTCCTGACGACCGGGACGCCGACCGCGCGGGCCGCGTCGGCGCCGCCGCCGACGGCGAAGATCCAGTTGCCGAAGCGGGTGCGCAGCAGGATCCAGGTGGCGACCGCGACCAGGCCGATCCACCACAGGATGGTGACCTTGAGGTCGACGCCGCCGACGGTCAGCTGGGAGGCGAAGAGCTTTTTGGCGGAGGGGAAGCCCTCCATGTCGGCGATCGACTTGGTGGAGACGGTGCCGCTGATCAGCTTGGTGAAGCCGAGGTTCAGGCCGGTCAGCATGAGGAACGTGCCGAGGGTGATGATGAAGCTCGGCAGCCTCGTACGCGTCAGCATGACGCCGTTGAAGACGCCGACGGCGAGCGTGACCAGCAGTGACACGCCGACGCCCACCCAGACGTTGGCGGTCATCTGGTAGCTGACCATCGACGAGATCAGCGCCGAGGTGGTGACCATCACGCCGGCCGAGAGGTCGAACTCGCCGCCGATCATCAGCAGCGCGACGGGCACCGCCATGATGCCGATGGTGGAGGCCGCGTAGAGGACCGTGCCGAGGCTGGAGGCGCGCAGAAAGCCCTCGGCGACCAGCGAGAAGAAGACGAAGACGGCCGCGGCGCCGACGACGGAGCCGAGCTCGGGGCGGGCCAGGAGCTTCCTCAGCGGGGAGGTGCGCAGCAGCCGCTCGTCGACGTGGTCGAGGCCGTCCCCCGCGGGGGCGGTCGCGCTCACCGGGTGCCCCGCTCCGTGTAGTCCTTCAGCGCCTCGGCGTCGTCCTCGGTGATGATCTGGGGGCCGGTCAGGACCGGCTTGCCGCCGCCGAGGACGTCGGCGTTGTACTTGTACAGCCAGAGCAGGTCGACGGCCTCGTACCCCTGGAGGTAGGGCTGCTGGTCCACGGCGAAGCCGAGGGCGCCGGCGGAGAGCGCGGAGGCGACCTTGGCGTTGAGGTCGAAGGTGTCGACCTCGGCCTCGGAGCCCGCGGTCTTCTTCGCCTGGACGGCGGCGTCGGCGAAGGGCGCGCCGAGGGTGACGACGGAGTCGATGGCCGGGTCGGACTGGAGCTTGGCCTCGATGGAGGCCTGGACGTCGGGCATGTTGGTGCCGTCGACGTACAGGTTCTGCAGCTCGCCGCCGAACGTCTTCTTCGCTCCCGCGCAGCGCTGCTCGTGGCCGACGTTGCCCTGCTCGTGCAGGACGCACAGGGCCTTCTTCTTCCCGCGTCTGTCGAGTTCCTCGCCGACGGCCTCGCCGGCGACGGTCTCGTCCTGGCCGATGTGCGTGAGCGCGCCGAAGGCCCTGGACTGCGCGGAGCCGGAGTTGACCGTGATCACCGGGATGCCGGCCTTGACGGCCTTCTCGACGGCGGCCCTCATCGCGTCGGGCTTCGCGAGGGTGACGATGAGTCCGTCGACGTCCTTGGCGATGTACGAGTCGATGAGCTGGGCCTGCTGCTGCGCCTCGTCGCTGTGGGCGTAGAGGAAGTTGATGTTGTCCTTGACCGCGGCCTGCTCGGCGCCGTTCTGGACGATGTCCCAGAAGGTGTCGCCGTCTCCCGAGTGGGTCACCATGGCGAAGGTCCACCGGGGGGTGTTCACGGCCGCCTTCCCCTGGGCCGCTGCCGCCTTGCGGGCGTCCTCCGCGCGCTTCCCGCCGGTGCTGCTGCATCCCGCGAGTGCGGCGGTGAGCGCCACCGCGAGCACGGCGCCGACTGCGGCGCGTACCCCTCCTGTCCGAAGCCTGGTCACGAGGCCGTGCCCTCCTTTGTGTCCTTCTGCGTGCATTGCAGTATCGGTCATGGGGATCGCGCGGACGTCAGTGGGTCAGGGGCGGACCAGCAGCTGGAACTCGAAGGAGTACCGCGAGGCCCGGTAGAGGTGGGAGCCGAACTCGACGGCCCGCCCCGTGTCGTCGAAGGTGGTGCGTTCCATCGTGAGCAGCGGCGCTCCCTCCCTCTCGGCGAGCAGCTCCGCCTCGGCGGCCGTGGCGGAGCGGGCGCCGACGGTCTGCCGGGCACTGTGCAGAGTGATACCGGCGCCGCGCATCAGCCGGTAGAGGCCGGTCGTCGCCAGACTGTCGGCGTCCAGGCCGAGCAGCCCTGCCGGGAGGTGGTTGCGCAGGTACGCGATGGGCTCGTCGTGCGCCGTACGCAGCCGCTCCACGTAGCGCACCTCGCTGCCCTCCGGTACGCCGAGGGCGGCGGCGACCCGGGCGGCG
Source organism: Streptomyces sp. NPDC057271 (assembly GCF_042668715.1). Taxonomy (NCBI): domain Bacteria; kingdom Bacillati; phylum Actinomycetota; class Actinomycetes; order Kitasatosporales; family Streptomycetaceae; genus Streptomyces; species Streptomyces sp. NPDC057271. The sequence continues at coordinate 76,110 of NZ_JBHUYJ010000019.1, read as the reverse complement.
GCGGGTTCGACGCGGTCGACGAGGACGCGGGTGGCGGGGCGCTGGCCCGCGGCCTCCAGGTCGTCGTAGAGACTGCTGAGTTCCAGCGGGCGCCGGACCTGGCTGTGCACGACCTGTGTGCCGACCCCCCGCCGGCGGACCAGGAGGCCTTTGTCGACCAGGGACTGGATGGCCTGCCGGACCGTGGGCCGGGACAGACCGAGCCGGGTGGCGAGGTCGATCTCGTTGCCGAGCAGGCTGCCTGGGGCCAGGGCCCCGTTCTCGATGGCCGCTTCCAGCTGCCGGGCGAGCTGGTAGTAGAGCGGGACCGGACTGGTGCGGTCCACGGAGAGGGGCGGCGAGGCGGCGGACGACGACGGCTTGGACACGCACGGGAGCGTAGCCCCAGGAGATGATGACAGGAAGTGGTGAAGTCCGATTGTCCTGACAAATCCTTGACAGGGTGACCGTCCGGCACCACCTTGGGGCCATGCGTATCGGACTGATCGGAACGGGTCGTATCGGGGCCTTCCACGCGGGTGTGCTCGCCCGCCACCCGGAGGTCGAGTCGCTGGTCGTGGCGGACGCGGACGCCACCCGGGCGGCCCGGGTCGGCGGGGCGCTCGGCGCCACCGTGGCGCCCACCGTCGACGCGCTCCTTGACCACGCGCTCGACGCCGTCGTCATCACCTCCGCCACCGCCGCCCACGCGGAGCTGATCGTCCGCGCGGCCGACGCCGGGCTCCCGGCCTTCTGCGAGAAGCCCATCGCCCTGGACGTGCCGGGCACGCTCGGCGCGCTGCGGGCGGTCGAGTCCGCGGGCACGGAGCTCCAGCTCGGGTTCATGCGCCGCTTCGACGCCGGGTACGCGGCGGCCCGTGAGGCCGTACGGTCCGGGCGCCTCGGGCGGCTGCACACCGTACGGGCGGCGACCTCGGACCCGGCCCCGCCGCCCGCCGCGTATCTGCCGCTCTCCGGTGGCCTCTACCGGGACTGCCTGGTGCACGACTTCGACATACTGCGCTGGGTGACCGGGCGCGAGGTCGTCGAGGTGTACGCCACCGGTTCGGACGCCGGTCCGGCGATGTTCCGCGCGGCCGGCGACGTCGACACGGCTGCCGCGCTGCTCACCCTGGACGACGGCACGCTGGCGACGGCCACGGCGACCCGGTGCAACGGCGCGGGTTACGACGTGCGGATGGAGCTGGCGGGCGAGCGGGACCAGATCACGGTGGGGCTTGACGACCGGACCCCACTCACCTCGGTGGAGGCCGCGGGGCCGCCCGCCCCGGTCAAGCCGTGGCCCGGGTTCCTCGACCGGTTCGCCCCCGCGTACGAGGCCGAGCTGGACGCGTTCGTACGGCTGGTGCGCGGCGAGGCGGCCAACCCCTGCGACGGCCGGGAGGCGCTTGAGGCGCTCCGGATCGCAGAGGCGTGCGAGCGCTCCCGGCGGGAACACCGGCCGGTGGCGCTGGACGAGATGCCGAACTAGAGCCCGCCCGGCGGGGCCCGCCCGGTCGTCGTGCGGGCTCGCAGGGCCCGGGCCCCCCGGCCCACCCCGACGCCAGGGGTCGGAGCGGGCTTCGGCGGCCGTCAGCCGGTCGCGGAGAACACCGTCCCCTGGGCCATCGCGCACAGCGCCTCGGCGCCCTCCTCGCCCACGGTCAGCAGATCGCACCGCACCACCGCCTGTCGCCGCCCCGCGTGGACCACGCTCGCGCGGGCGACCTTCCGCGCGAAGTCGAGGTCGAGCTGGAGCGAAGGATCGGTCATCGGGTCACCACCGGACGGGAAGGCGGCGGACACCGCGGACGAGGAGGCCGGGCATCCACTCCCAGGGGGCGCCCTCGGGGTCGAGTTCCAGCCGCGGGAATCGCTCCAGGAGTGTCCGGATCGCGATGGTTCCCTCAAGGCAGGCGAGCGGCGCGCCGAGACAGTAGTGGAGACCGTGCCCGAAGGCCAGATGGCCGCGCGGTTCGCGGCGGATGTCGAAGCGGTCCGGTTCGGGGAAGCGCTTCGGGTCGCGGTCCGCGGCCGCGAGGGAGACGAAGACGGGTGAGAACGCCGGGATGGCGGTGTCCCCCACGGTGGTCGCCTCCTTGGCGATCCGGAAGGTGGAGGACTCCACCGGCCCGTCGTAGCGCAGCCCCTCCTCGATCGCCCCGTCGATCAGCCCGAAGTCGGCACGAAGGTCGGCGAGCTGGTCGGGGTGGGCGAACAGGGCCCGGATGGTGTTGGTGATCAGACCGACGGTGGTCTCGTGTCCCGCGATGAGCAACAGGTAGGCCATTCCCCGCAGTTCGGGGAGGGACAGCGCGTCGCCGTCCTCGGCGCGGGTGGTGATCAGGGCGGAGAGCAGGTCGTCCGTGGGCCGCGAGGCGCGCTTGTCCTCGATGAGCTCGTCGAGGTAGGCGCCGAAGCCCTCGACGACCTCCCGCTCGGGCGTCCCCCCGGTCGGCGCGACCAGCTCGTTCGACCAGCGGCGGAACGAGTCGCGGTCGGCCGCCGGGACGCCGAGGAGCTCGCAGACGACGGTGATGGGCAGCGGGAACGCGAAGGAGTCCACGAGGTCGGCCCGGCCGGCCGGCGCCATCGCGTCGGCCAGCTCGTCGGCGAGCTCCTGGACGCGGGGGCGCAGCGCCTCCACCCGACGGCCGGTGAACTCCCGGGTCACGAGCTTGCGCAGCCGGGTGTGGTCCGGTGCGTCGACGGCGAGCAGGTTGGGGCCGATGACCTCCTCGTCGACCGGGGTGACGCCGACGATGGAGGGCGACTTCACCAGGCGGGGGTCGGCGAGGGCCGCTCGCCCCTCCTCGTGGCCGACGACGAGCCAGAACTCCCAGCCGTCGGGCATACGGACGTGGTGGACGGGACCGCTCTCGCGGAGCTTCGTGTAGTAGGGATACGGATTCGCGGTGAAGTCCGCTCCCCACTCCCCCAGTTCGATGGTGGACATCGCCTCAGCCTAGGCGGGCCCCCGTGCCCTACGCCTCCCCGTCGTCGAGGAGCCCCGCGTCGTGGACCAGGAGGGCGATCTGGACACGGTTGTTGAGGTCGAGTTTGGCGAGAATCCGCGAGACGTGGGTCTTGACCGTCGGGACGCTCATGTACAGCGCGGCTGCGATCTCGGCGTTGGACCGGCCATGGCCGACGGCGACGGCGACCTCGCGTTCACGCTGGGCGAGTTCGGCGATCCGGCCCGCGGCGGTCGCGCTCCGGGAGTGCTTCGGCCGCTCCGCGACCTGGTTCATCAGCCGTCGGGTGACGGCCGGGGAGAGCACGGGGTCACCGGACGCGACGCGGCGCACGGCGGTGACGATCTCGGCGGGAGGGGTGTCCTTGAGGACGAAGCCGGCCGCGCCGGCCCGCAGGGCGCGTACGACCTGTTCGTCGGCATGGAAGGTGGTGAGGACGATGACCTCGGGGGCTTCGGGGCGGGTCCGCAGGAGTTCGGTGGCGGTGAGGCCGTCGACGTGCGGCATCCGGATGTCCATGAGAACGACGTCCGGGGCGAGGCGGGCGACGAGTTCGGGGACGTCCCGCCCGTCGGTGCCCTCCCCCACGATGTCGATGTCGTCGGCGCCGCCGAGCATGAGGGTGAGGCCCGCGCGGACCAGTGGGTCGTCGTCGACGATGAGCAGCCGGATGGTCATGAGGGCCACGGTAGCCAGGCGTGGACGGCGAACCCGCCGTCGGGGGCCGGACCGTGGTCCAGACGCCCGCCCGCGAGAGTGGCGCGCTCGGTGAGGCCGATGAGGCCCTGGCCGGAGCCGGGGACCTGCGGGACGGGGCCGGTGGGCGCCGGGTTGCGGACCTCGACGGTCAGCCCGTCGCCGGGACGGCCGCGCACGGTGAGGGTGACCTCGGCGCCCGGGGCGTGCTTGCGGGCGTTGGTGAGGCCCTCCTGGGCGATGCGGTAGACGGTGCGGCCGGTGGCGGCGGGAACCTGGTCCGGATCGTCGATCGTGGAGTCGAGGACGACCTTCGCCCCGGCCTCGCGGGATTCGGCGACGAGCGCGTCGAGGGTGACCAGCGTGGGCTGGGGCCGGTCGCCGTCCGCGCCTTCGCCGGGAGTGCGCAGGACGCCGATGATCTGCCGGAGGTCCTGGAGCGCCTCGTGAGCACTGTCGCGGATGACGCCCGCGGCACGCGCGACCTGCTCGGGCGGGGCGTCGGGGCGGAACTCCAGGGCTCCGGCGTGCACGCTGAGCAGGGTGAGGCGGTGGGCGAGGACGTCGTGCATCTCGCGCGCGATGGCCTCGCGGGCGAGACGCTGTGCCTGCTCGGCGCGCAGCTCCGCCTCGGCCTCGGCGCGCCGGGCGCGCTCGCGCAGGGCCTCGACGAGCTGGCGCCGGGAGCGTACGAGCATGCCCCAGGCGGTCATGAGCAGGATCAGGATGAGGCCGATGGCGATCCCGAGGACGGCACCGGTGCTGGGGTCGGGCCGTACGAAGACCTGGGCCACGGAGCAGGCGGCGGCCAGCGCGCCGATCCAGGCGATCTCCCGGAAGGGCCGGCGGACGGCGACGCTGAACAGGCTCACGAGGAACGCGCCGCCGGCGACGGGCGCGACGACGCTGAGGAGGGAGAGAGCGACGGCCAGACCGACGGGCCACCGGCGGCGGAGCCAGAGGGCGCAGCAGGCGGCGGCGCCGACGAGCTGGTCGGCGAAGGCGACCGCCTCGCTGTTGTACTGGTCGCCGGCCTCGGCGGCGAGGAGTCCGAAGAAGACGGCGCAGAGGAAGAGAAGGCTGTCGACGCCCCAGTCCCGTACGGTCCGCCGCGGCCTGCGTCCGGGCCCACCGGAGGCCGTGGGGTCGGCCATGGCCGAGGGCAGCAGCCAGGCGTGGGGGTCCGTACGTGTCATACGGACCAACGTACGCACGTCAGGGGCGCGCGGCCGGTCGCGGAGGGCCGGAAGCTACCAAAGTCGCGCGGCCCGAGACTTTGGTAGCACCGGCTCTGTTCCGTGGACCGACGCGGGCGGCGGGCGCCCGGAACCATGATCGGTCCCATGAAGAGGATTCTGGAGTTCGTGGGCGGTGTGGTGCTGGTCGGCGGCATCGCGGGGGTGGGGCGCGAGCTGACGGGCTGGTTCCCGTTCATGGGGTTCACCCGGGCCCTGACGGAGAACGTGTGGTTCCTTGAGGACAGGGCGCTGTTCGCGAACGTCGTGATCGCGGTGGTCGGCTTCGTGATCGTGATGGTCGCGGACACGAGCCGCCGCACGTGACGAGGGTCAGCGGGCGGCCTCGTTGAGGCGGGTGACCTCGGCGAGGTGCTCGGCCATCCGGTGGGAGACGGAGCCGCTGGTGTAGAGGACGCCGCCGATCACCGCGAACGGGATCGATCCGCCTAGTACGGCGAGCAGCTCGGGCCAGTCGCGTTCCGCCACACAGCTGCTGGATCCGTTGTGGAGGTTCTCGCTGCTGAAGCGGGACAGGCACTCGCGGCTGGACTCCTCGGGCGAGTACGGCGTGAAGAGGAGCACCGCGAACCAGATCCACATCAGTCCGGCGAGGGCCAGCAGCCCGAGTCCCCACCCCTGGGTGCGTCGGGCGCGGGTCCGGAAGTCGATGTCATAGGGCAGTGAACGCATGGGGCGAGAACCTACCGGGTGCTCTCGTCGGCCGCACGACGGCCCCAACTCGTTCCCGCCAGAACCAGGATGCCGCCCGCGATGCCGAGGGCGCCGGGGCGGTCACCGGCGATGGCGATGCCCGCGGCGGCGGCCCACAGCGGTTCGGTACCGAGCAGAAGGCTGACCCGGGACGGCGAAGTGCGGCGGACGGCCCACATCTGTACGAAGAAGGCGAAGAGCGTGCAGAAGACGGAGAGGAAGAGCAGGCCGGCCCATTCCCGCGGACCGAAGTCGAGCGCCACGGACCAGGGGGACGCACCGGTGCCGGGGAGCGTGGCGAGCAGGGCGAAGACGGCGACGGCGGAGCCGAGTTGGACGGTGGTGAGCGAGAGCGCGTCGGCGCTCCGGACGGACCTGATCCGGGACATCGCCAGGACGTGCACGGTCCGGGCGAGCGCGGCGAGGAGCATCAGCAGATCGCCGAGGGACGGAGCGGTGAAGTCGCCGCCCTGTGTCAGGAGCACCACGCCTGCGACGGAGAGCGCGGCGGCGGCCAGGAAGGCGCGGGGCGGACTGGTTCTGGTGACGGCGGCCTCGGCGAGCGGCGTGAGGATCATGGTGAGGCTGATGATCAGGCCGGCGTTGGTGGCGGAGGTGTGGACGACGCCGTAGGTCTCCAGGAGGAAGATCCCGCTGAGAATCAGGCCGAGGAGGCCCGCGCCCCGCCACTGGGCCGGGTTCAGCGCCCGCAGGCCCCGCCGTCCGGCGACGGCGAGGGCGGGCAGGACGACGGCGAACCGCAGGACGAGCACGGCGACGACGGTGTGCGTGGTGGTGATCCCCTTGGCCGCGAGATAGCTGGCGCCCCAGACCACGGCGACGAGGAGGACCGGAAGGTCGGTGAGCCAGGCGCGGCGCGGGGCGCGGAAGGGTACGGAGGCGGCGATCGAGGACATCGTGGGCCTGCTCCAACACGTCGTACGGGGTGGAGACTTCGGCGGCTCGCACGCGGGACGATCACCGTACCCGGAAGGACGGGTGGCGCCTACATGTTTCGCCTAGACGTAGCTGCCGTACTCGGGGCGGCCCGCCGGCTCGTACGTGGTGATGCGGACGCCCGAGCCCGTGGTCCTGGCCCCGACGTTGCGGAAGGCGGTGGGCGAGGCGCCCTCGAAGAGGTTGCGGCCCGTGCCGAGGACGACGGGGAAGACGAGCAGGTGGATCGTGTCGATGAGGTCGGCGGCGAGGAGGGACTTGGCGAGGCCGCCGCTGCCGTGCATCTGCAGTTCGCCGTCGACGCGGTCCTTGAGGGCCGCGACCTCCTGGACGGCGTCGCCGCCGAGGACGGTGGTGCCGGCCCAGTCGGCCGCCTTGAGGGTGGTGGAGGCCACGTACTTGGGGAGCGAGTTGAGCTTCGAGGCGACGGGGTCGGCGGGGTCGGTCTGCTTCGGCCAGTAGCTCGCGAAGATCTCGTAGGTACGGCGGCCGAGCAGGAAGGCGGCGGGGCGGGCGAAGACCTCGTCGATGAAGGCGCCGAAGTCCTCGTCGCCGTACGGGACGGACCAGCCGCCGTGTTCGAAGCCGCCGCTGGGGTCCTCCTCGGGTCCGCCGGGCGCCTGGTAGACGCCGTCGATGGTCACGAACTGGGTGAGGGAGAGCTTGCCCATGGTGCCGCCTTTCGCTCCTGCCGGGATCGTGATCCCCGGTCCATCGTGTCTCACAAGCTCCGACTCCACCGCCCGGCGAAAGTCATCGGCGTCCGATTGCCGCCAGCGCCGGAGTCCTGCCCCGACTTTGATTGAACTCGCAACCACACGGTGCTCTCAACGGAGGTTTCGGGATGTCCACGATGAACGGCAAGACGGTCCTGGTGACGGGCGGCAGCCGCGGGATCGGTGCCGCGACGGCGCTGCGGCTGGCCCGGGAGGGCGCGGACGTGGCGTTCACGTACGTGACGGGCGAGGAGCGGGCGAAGGAGGTCGCGGCGGGGATCGAGTCGGCCGGACGCACGGCGCTTCCCCTGCGGGCCGACGCGGCGGACCCCGGTGACGCGGCGGGCGCGGTGGAGTGGGCGGCGGACGCGTTCGGCCGGCTCGACGTGCTGGTCAACAACGCGGGGGTCGGGGTGATCGCGCCGCTGGATTCGCTTGCCCTGGCCGATGTCGACCGGGTCCTCGCGGTGAACGTCCGGGGGGCCTTCCTGGCCGCCCAGGCGGCGGCCGCACGGATGGGGCGGGGCGGCAGGATCATCACGATCGGCTCGTGCATGACGACACGGGTGCCGGGGCCCGGCGGCACGCTCTACGCGATGAGCAAGGCGGCGCTGACCGGCCTTACCAAGGCGCTCGCGCGGGAACTGGGCGAGCGCGCCATCACCGCCTGCATCGTCCACCCGGGACCGGTCGACACCGACATGAACCCGGCGGACGGCCCGTACGCGCCGGGCCAGGCGTCGCTGACGGCCCTGGGCCGGTTCGGCACGGCGGACGAGATCGCGTCGGCGGTGGCGTTCCTCGCGGGCCCGGACGCGGCGTACGTGACGGGAGCGGAGTTCTCGGTGGACGGCGGCCACGCGGCGTAGCGCCCACGCCCCCGGCTCAGGCGCCCGATGGTGGTCCCCCGACGAAGGCAGGGGGAGAACCGAGCCCCAGGAAGATACGGCGAGGGCGCGCCGGTGCTGTCGGCCGGTGCGCCCTCGCGGGCCGGGCGGGGTGTCGTTACCCGCCCAGTTCCTGGTGGCGGGCCGTCAGGCGCGCCGCGCCCTCCTCGGTGAGCGAACCGAAGAGGCGGAGGCGGGAGATGCCGCCGTCGGGGTAGATGTCGATCCGGACCCGGGAGCCGACCGCCGGCGCGTCCAGCACGAAGCGGTGGTTGGTGTCGGGCTGGAGGCGGGTCCGGGGCAGGATCTCGGTCCAGTCCTCGGAGCCCTCGGCGGCGACGGACAGCGCCGCCCAGCCCGCGCTGTTGCCCTTGAGGTACGCGGTGTCGATCTCGACGGCGCGGATCTCGGACTCGGCGGCCAGGCTGTACCGGATCCAGTCGTTGCCCTTGTCGCGGCGGCGCCGCGTCTCCCAGCCGTCGTCCATCTTGCGGGAGCGGCCCGGCTGGATGGTGTTGGTGGCCGGGGAGTAGAAGCGGTCGGAGGCGTCCTCGACCTGGCCGCCGTTCTCCAGCGCCGCGAGGTCGAAGGTGCCGAGGACGCCGAGCCAGCGCGGGTCCGGGGCGACCTCTCCGTACACGCGGAGGCGTGCGATGCCGCCGTCGGGGTGCTGGTTGACGCGCAGGTGCGTGAAGCGCTGCTCGACGTCGACGGCGAAGCCGTTGGCCGCGTGGCCGCCGATGGCGGTGCGCGGGACGAGGGTCGTCCACTTCACGTCGTCCGCGAGGAGCTCCTCGGGTGACGGGGAGCCGGCGACGGACGTGGCCTCGACCGAGACGGCCTGCGGGTAGTTGCCGCGGAAGTGCGCGGTGTCGACGACGATGCCGCGGACGACGCCGGGGGCGCCGAGGCGTACGAGCGCCCAGTCGTGGTCGTCGGCGGTCGGGTGGGGCTCCTGGGCCGAGACGCCACGGCGGCGGCGGGTCTCCCAGCCGTCCATGATCTTGCCCTTGTGCCCGAAGTGCTCGGGGTCGAACTCGGCGGCCTCGGGCTTGAGCATGTTCTCGCGCTCGGCGAAGAACTCGTCGTTGGCGGCGATCACACCGGCGCCGAGGCGGCGGTCGGCCAGGTCCGCGTACTGCGTGAACGGGAAGTCCGCGGTGCGGTAGTCGGCGTACGGGTCACCGCCGCCGAAGGGGCTGGCGTCGCCGGTGAAGGAGGCCAGAGGGGATGTGTGCAGCCCGGTCACGGTTCAGTTGGTCCTTTCGAGGAGGCGGCCGGAGGGTTCGGCCAGGGTGCCGCGGTCGGCGATGCGCTCTCCGCGCAGCCAGGTGGACGTCACGACACCGTGCAGGGTCCGGCCCGCGTAGGCGGTGACCCGGTTGCGGTGCTCCAGCTCGGCCGGGTCGACGGTGAACGTCGCCTCGGGGTCGAGGACGGCGAAGTCGGCGTCGCGGCCGGCCTCGATCGCGCCCTTACGCTCCAGGCCCGCGAGCCGGGCGGGGCCCTCGGACATCCAGCGGGCGACGGCGGTCAGGTCGTGGCCGCGGCGGCGGGCCTCGGTCCAGATGGCGGGCAGGCCGAGCTGGAGGGAGGAGATGCCGCCCCAGGCGGAGGCGAAGTCGGGGGTCTTGAGGTCGGCTGTGGAGGGCGAGTGGTCGGAGACGATGCAGTCGATCGTGCCGTCCGCGAGCCCCTCCCAGAGCGCGTCCTGGTTGGCGGCCTCGCGGATCGGCGGGCAGCACTTGAACTCGGTGGCCCCGTCCGGGACCTCCTCGGCGGTGAGTGTGAGGAAGTGCGGGCAGGACTCGACCGTGATCCTGACGCCCTCGGCCTTCGCCGCGCGGATCAGCGGGAGCGCGTCGGAGGAGGAGAGGTGCAGGACGTGGACGCGGGCGTTGAGCCGGCGGGCCTGGTCGACCAGGTTCTGGATCGCCGTGTTCTCGGCGTCGCGCGGCCGGGAGGCGAGGAAGTCGGCGTACTTGCCGCCGGCCTTCTGCGGCGCCGCGGCCAGGTGGTGCGGGTCCTCGGCGTGCACGATCATCAGGCCGTCGAAGCCGGCGATCTCGGCGAGCGAGTTCGCCAGCTGCTCCTGGTCGAGTTCGGGGAACTCGTCCACGCCCGAGGGCGACAGGAAGCACTTGAAGCCGAAGACCCCGGCGTCGTGGAGCGGGCGCAGGTCCTTGACGTTGTCGGGCAGCGCCCCGCCCCAGAAGCCGACGTCGATGTGCGCCTTGGCACGGGCGACGTCCTGCTTGATCCGCAGGTGGTCGACCGTGGTGGTCGGCGGGAGCGAGTTCAGCGGCATGTCGAGGAGCGTGGTGACGCCCCCGGCGGCCGCGGCGCGGGTGGCGGTCCAGAAGCCCTCCCACTCGGTGCGGCCGGGGTCGTTCACATGGACGTGGGTGTCGACGAGCCCGGGGAGCACGACGTCGTCGCCGACGTCCTCCAGCCGGGCACCGGCCGGTACCTCGGCGTCGTACGGCAGCACCGCGGCGATGGTCCCGCCGGAGACGGCGATCGACGCGGGCCGCGTCCCCTCGGGGGTGATGACGCGAGTCGAGCGCAGTACCAGGTTGACGTCCACCCGTACCCCTTTCCAGCAGAATTTCAACGAACTGTTGAAGGAGTCTTCACTCGGGACCGCACGGCGTCAAGGGTGCACTTCCAGCATGACCCCGTCGCTCCGTCTCGCGCCGCAAGCCACTTGGACGTTTCCATGAAGTGGAATGAGAATTTCGTACAGTAGAACGTAGCTCCGTACATGCGGGGCGGAGGCGGACGCCGCCGGGCAGCCGCCGACACCGGACAAACACCCCCCTGACCGGCCCGTACACCGGGACCGGGGCCGTGTGTCCGACCGGACGGCCCGGTAGGCTGCTGCCTTGCCCGCCTGCCCCGAAAGGACCTTGACGTGCCGACGTCCAGCGCCAGCACCACCGACGCCGCCAAGCCCGCCGCCGCGAGTGGTGGCGTCCAGTCCCTCGAGCGTGCCTTCGATCTCCTGGAGCGGATGGCCGACGCCGGGGGCGAGGTCGGGCTGAGCGAGCTCTCCGCAAGCAGCGGGCTGCCGCTGCCGACCATCCACCGGCTGATGCGCACGCTCGTGGCCTGCGGCTACGTACGCCAGCAGCCCAACCGGCGCTACGCGCTCGGCCCCCGCCTCATCCGCCTCGGCGAGTCGGCCTCACGGCTGCTCGGCACGTGGGCGCGGCCGTACCTCGCGCGGCTCGTCGAGGAGACGGGCGAGACCGCGAACATGGCGCTGCTCGACGGCGACGAGATCGTGTACGTCGCCCAGGTGCCGTCCAAGCACTCGATGCGCATGTTCACCGAGGTCGGCCGGCGCGTGCTGCCGCACTCCACGGGCGTGGGCAAGGCGCTGCTGGCGTACACCCCGGCGGACGAGGTACGGGCGCTGCTGGCCCGCACGGGAATGCCGGCGGCGACGGAGAAGACGATCACCACGCCGGAGGGCTTCCTGGACGCGCTCGCGGTGGTCCGGGACGCGGGGTACGCGGTCGACGACAACGAGCAGGAGATAGGAGTCCGCTGCCTCGCGGTGTCGGTCCCCGACTCCCCGACCGCCGCGGCCATCTCGATCTCGGGGCCGGCGGGGCGTGTGACGGAGGCGGCGACGGAGAAGATCGTGCCGATCCTTCAGGAGGTGGCGCGAGAGCTCTCAGCGGCCCTCGCCAACACCTCCGGCAACGGCACCGCATAGCGTTCAGGCCCCGGCGCCCACCCTCCCCTGCCCACAGCGGGGCGCAGGAGCGGGTGGGCATGGTGGGCACCGACCCAGCGGGCCTCTGTGGCCGTCTCGGCGGGCCTCTGTAGGCGCCCACCGGGCCTCTGTGGGCGCCTCGGCGGGCCGAAGCGTCAGGCGTCAGGCGTGTCGGGCGGCGGTCGTGAGGCGGCCGTCCTCGACCTCCACCAGCTCGTCCGCGCGCGCCGCATGGCCCCGGTCGTGCGTCACCAGGACCGTCGCCGTCCCCCGCTCCCGCGTCAGCGCGACCAGCAGGTCCACCACCGCCCCGCCCCGCTCGTGGTCCAGCGCGCTCGTCGGCTCGTCCACCAGCAGCACCGACGGCTCGTTCATCAGCGCCCGTGCGATGTTGACCCGCTGCCGCTGCCCCCCGGACAGCTGGTGCGGGCGGCGGCCCGCCAGGTCCGCGAGGCCGACCGCGTCCAGGAGCGCCAGGGCCCGCTCCCGTACCGCCTTCGGTCTCGCCCCCGACAGGTGCGCCATCACCTGCAGCTGCTCCACGGCCGCCAGCGACGGCAGCAGGTTGGGCTGCTGGAACACGATCCCGATCCGCTCCCGCCGCAGCGCCGCCCGCCGCGACCGGTCCAGCGCCCCCGTCTCCGTACCGGCCACGACGACCCGCCCCCGGTCCGGGGTGACGAGCGTCGCGGCCACCGCCAGCAGGCTGGATTTGCCGGAACCGGAGGGTCCGACGACCGCCGTCACCCGGCCCGCCGGGACGTCCAGGGAGACGGCGTCGAGGGCGGTCAGGCGCCCGTCGCCGTCGGGGTAGGTCAGGGTCACGTCGTCCAGCAGCAGAGTCATCGGGCGCTCCCGAGCGCGGTCAGAGGGTCGACGGCGGTGATCCGCCGGATGGACAGGGCAGCGCCGAGGACACCGAGGACGATCATCACGGCCGCCGGCCCGAGCACGGTCAGAGGGTCGAGCACGAAGGGCACGTCCCCGCCGCTGATCAGCACGCCTGCGCCCACCGCCAGAGCGGTGCCGGACAGGGTGCCCGCCGACAGCATCAGCACCGCCTGCCCGAGCGCGTCCTTCAGCAGGTACGGCGTCGAGGCGCCGAGCGCCTTGAGCACGGCGACGTCGCCGCTCCGCTGGATCGTCCAGACGGTGAAGAAGGCCCCTATGACGAGCGCCGAGATGGCGAAGAGGAAGCCGCGCATCAGCTGCAGCGAGCCGTTCTCGGCCTGGTACGACCCTATGGCGGTGAGCGCCTCCGCGATCGTCCGCGACTCGGTGCCGAGGGCCGCGTCGCCCGCCCCGAGGCCGGCCTCGTCCGCGATGTCCAGCGCGACGACCGTCGCCTGCTCGTCCGGCGTCATGCCGTTGTGCCCGAGCTTCTGCCAGTCGTCGAGCGAGGTCCAGACGACGGGCGTGTGGCTGTACGAGGCGTCGCCCGCGACGGCCGCGACCGTGGCCTCCAGCGGGCCGAGGCGTACGGCCCCGCCCACGCCGATGCCCAGTTCCTCGGCCGCGGAGGCCGAGAGGACGACCCGGCCGGGCCCGAGCCTCCCGCTCTCGGGCGCGAGGCCCGCCGACGGCTCCGTACCGAACGCGGAGACGGCGGCCGTACGGGCCCCGGCGGCGCCGTTGAGCGTAACGATGCCAAGCGGCTGCGCGCTCGTGACGCCGGGCCGCTCCGCCCACCGCCGCCACTGGCTCTCCGTCACGGTCGAGTTGGTGAAGGACACCGACTGGCCGGTGGGCGGCGCGGCGAAGGCGAGCCGGTCGGCCGGGAGGCCGGTGATCGCCGAGATGTTCTCGCGCGCGAGTCCGGCAGTCAGCCCGGACAGCAGTCCGACGAGCAGCGTGATGAGCACGATCACCGTGCCCATCAGGGTGAATCGCCCTTTGGCGAATCTCAGGTCTCTCCATGCCACGAACATGCGGCCCAGCCTTCCGGGCTCCGGCACCTCGCGGCATCGCGCCACGGATGGCTCCGCAATCAAACTTTCGGTTGAGTCCGGATTGACTGCGCCCGCCTACGCTGGACAGATCATGGATCCGCGTTCCCTCACCCCCGCCCTGCGTGCGCTGCGCCTCTGTCTGCATCTGCTGATGGCGGGGCTGCTGGCCCTCGCGGCCGTCCGCGCGGAGTCCGGCGCCGGTGTCGCGCTCGCGGTAGTGACGGGCGCGGTCTACGCGACCGGGTCCGCCCTCCCCGCCGTACGGGACTCCCAGCGCGCGGCGGCACTCTGGCTGGCCCTCCTGTGCGCGTGCTGGCTGGGGCTGCTCTGGGCCACGCCCGACGGGCTGTGGGTGGCGTTCCCGCTCTACTTCCTGCAGCTGCATCTGCTGCCGGTGCGCTGGGCGCTGCCGGCCGTCGCCCTGACCGCGGGTGCGGCGATCCTGTCGTACGTACGTCATGGCGCGACGCTCAACCCCGGGGTCTTCATCGGGCCGCTGCTCGGCGGGGCGGTGGCCGTGGCGACGGTCCTCGGCTATCAGGCGCTGTACCGGGAGAGCGAGCGGCGCAGGCGGATGGTGGAGGAGCTGATCGCGACCCGGGCGGAGCTGGCGGCGGCCGAGCGGCATGCCGGCACGCTGGCGGAGCGCGAACGCCTGGCGCGGGAGATCCACGACACGCTGGCGCAGGGACTCTCCTCGATCCAGCTGCTGCTGCGTGCCGCCCAGCGGGCGCTGCCGGAGGGCTCACCGGCTGCCGGGCACATCGAGGGGGCGCGGCGGGCCGCGCAGGACAATCTGGCGGAGGCTCGGCGGTTCGTACGGGCGCTGTCGCCGCCGGACCTGGAGCACGGGTCGCTGGCCGCCGCCCTGGAGCGGCTCTGCGAACCGAGCCCCGATCCCGAGGTGTCGTTGCGGGCGCGCTTCACGGTGAGCGGGACGCCGGTGGAGCTGCCGACGCCGTACGAGGTGGCGCTGCTCCGGATCGCTCAGTCGGCGTTCGCGAACACGGTGCGGCACGCCTCGGCGGCCCGGGCGGAGGTCACGCTGTCGTACATGGACGCCTCGGTGACGCTGGACGTCGTCGACGACGGCAAGGGTTTCGACCCCGCGCTGCTCTCGTCCTCCGCGGAGGGCGGTTTCGGGCTGCCGGCGATGCGCTCGCGGGCGGAGTCGCTGGGCGGCGTGTTCACGGTGGAGTCCGCGCCCGGTCAGGGCACGGCCGTCGCCGTGTCCCTCCCTCTTCCCGCTGGAGTGTCGACATGACGATCCGTCTCCTGCTCGCCGACGACCATCCGGTGGTACGGGCCGGGCTGCGCGCCGTCCTGGACACGGAGCCGGACTTCGCCGTCGTCGGCGAGGCGGCGACCGCCGAGCGCGCGGTGGAGCTGGTGACGGAGCTGGCCGACGCGGGCGGGGTGGACGTGGTCCTGATGGACCTGCAGTTCGGGTCCGGGATGCACGGCTCGGAGGCCACGGCGGCGATCACCGCGCGTGCCGGTGGGCCGAGGGTCCTGGTCCTCACCACGTACGACACGGACGCGGACATCCTGGCGGCGGTCGAGGCGGGGGCCTCGGGCTATCTGCTGAAGGACGCGCCGCCGGAGGAGCTGGCCGCGGCGGTCCGTACGGCGGCGGCCGGGCAGTCGGCGCTGGCCCCGGCGGTGGCGCACCGGTTGATGGACCGGATGCGGACCCCGGCGGAGGCGCTGACCAAGCGGGAGCTGGAGGTGCTGCAGCTGGTGGGCGAGGGGCTGTCCAACCAGCAGATCAGCAAGGCGCTCTTCCTGAGTCAGGCGACGGTGAAGTCCCACCTGGTGCACGTCTTCGCCAAGCTGGGTGTCGACTCGCGTACGGCGGCGGTGGCGGCAGCGACGGCGCGGCGCCTGATCCGCCGGTAGCAGGGGCGGCCGCGCCTCGGGTGTCAGGCGCCGTCCGCGGCGCGGCGGATCGCGTCGAGCGCGCGCGTCACGTCGTCGTCGGTCGTCGACCAGTTGCTGACCGAGATGCGCATGACGCGTCGGCCGTGCCAGGTGGAGCCGCTGATCCACGTCGTACCGTCGGCGAGGAGCCGGGCGAGTACCCGTTCGGTACGGGCGTCGTCGCCGAACTCGGCGCAGACCTGGGTGAACACCACGTCGTTGAGGACGGTGGCGCCGTCGATGGCGGCGATGCCGTCGGCGAACGCGGTGGCGTGCCGGCAGAGCCGCTCCACGAGGTCGGCCACGCCCGACCGGCCGAGGGACCTGAGGGCCGCCCACACCGGGAAGGCCCTGCCACGCCGGGAGAGCTCGGGGACCTTGTCGATGGGGTCGCCGAGTTCGTGCTGGATGAGGTAGTCGCCCCGCAGACCCATGGCCGCCCGGAGTGCGGACGGGTCGCGCACGATGGCGAGCCCGCAGTCGTAGGGGACGTTCAGGGTCTTGTGGGCGTCCGTCGCCCAGGAGTCGGCCTGCTCGCAGCCGGCCGACAGATGCGCGTACGGCGGTGCGGCGGCTGCCCAGAGGCCGAAGGCGCCGTCGACGTGCACCCAGGCGTCCGCCTCGCGAGCGGCGCGGATCGTCTCGGGGAAGGGGTCGAACGCGCCGGAGTGGATGTCTCCGGCCTGCAGGATCACCAGGGCGGGGCTCCGCCCGCCGCCCGCCAGGGTGTCGCGGAGGGCCTCGGGGCGGATGCGTCCCTGGTCGTCGGCCGCCACCAGTTCGGGTCGCCCCAGGCCCAGGTAGCGCAGGGCCAGGTCGATGGCCATGTGCCGGTGCTCGCCGGCGACGACGCGTACGGCCGGCCCGCCCGCGAGTCCTTCACGGGCCACGTCCCCGCCGACCCGCCGCACCACCTCGTCGCGCGCGGCGGCGAGGCAGGTGAAGTTCGCCATGGTGGCGCCCGTGGTGAAGCCGACGGCGCTGCCGTCCGGCAGCCCGAGCAGATCGAGCAGCCATGCGCCCGCGATCTCCTCGGCCGCCGCGTACGCGGGGGTGACGGTGCGCATCACGCAGTTCTGGTCCCAGGCGCTGACCAGCCAGTCCACGGCGAGCGCGGCCGGTTCGCCGCCGCCGACGACGAAGCCGTAGAAGCGACCGCTGGGGAAGGCGGTGAGCCCGGGTTCGCAGGCCGCGGCCAGCAGGTCGACGACGTCGGCGGGCGGGCTGGGGTCTTCGGGCAGTGCGGTGCCGAGCGCCCGCACGATCTCGTCGACCGAAGCGCGGGCGGGGACCGGGCGGTCGGACAGGCTGGCCAGCCAGCGGACGGCATGGTCGTACGCCTGGCGGAGCGCCGCCTCGCGCGCGTCCATACCTCGGACTATGGGACAGCCGCCGCCGGCCCGCAAGCCGCGGCCGGGCCGACCCGCGCGCCGCTCCAGGCGGGGCGGCACCGAGCCTTCCCTCACGGCAGGTCGCGCGGAGGCTCCCCGAAGAGTTCGACGGCCCGGCGGACGCCCGTCAGTCCGTTCGACAGGGCGCTGACCGAGCCGATCGAGCCGGCGATCAGGAGCAGGGAGCGGCGCAGCCGCCGGACCTCGGGGACTCCGCTGACGGCCATCGCGTCCAGCGCGGCGAGTTCGTCCTCGGCGATGCCCCGGTCGGTGAACTCGGTCGGGTGGCCCGCCAGTTCGCGCCGGAGCCGGGAGACGGCGGCACGCAGCTCCACCACCCTCGGGTCCACGTCGCTGCCGGTTGTCACACGCCTCTGCCCAACGCTACGCAACAAAGTTCTCCCCCTCGCACGACACTGTGCGCCGGACTCCACCGTCCCCCTCGCACCCCGGGGGAACCCCGACCCGACCGGTGGAACGGTGGTCGGGCGCCCGGAGTCGCGAGCAAGTTAACGCCATCGCGCGCCCGGCGCGCCACTGTGCGGACACGATTCAGGCGTCTGTGTCATGCGGTATGCAGTGAGCATGACGAACACACGGCATCCCACCCCTCTCGTGGCCGGTCTGCTCCTCGCCGCGGGCGGCGGCCGGCGGCTCGGCGGCCGCCCCAAGGCCCTCCTCACCCACCGCGGCCGCCCGCTGGTCGAGCACGCGGTGCGGGTGCTGCGTGAGGGCGGCTGCGAGGTGGTCCACGTCGTCCTCGGCGCCTCGGCCGACGTCGTACGGGAGCGGGCCCGGCTGCCCGGCTGCGTCCTGGTCGACAACCCGGAGTGGGCCGAGGGCATGGGGTCGTCGCTGCGGACCGGCCTCGCCTCGCTGGCCGCCGAGGCGCTGCCGGTGGACGCGGCGCTCGTGTCGCTGGTCGACCAGCCGGGGATCGGCGCGGAGGCGGTGGCGCGGGTCCTGTCGGCGTACGGCTCGCGTGACTCGCTGGCGGCTGCTTCGTACGACGGGAGGCGCGGCCATCCGGTGCTGTTCGGCGCGGACCGCTGGGCCGGGATCGCGGCGGGGGCGCTGGGCGACCAGGGGGCGCGCGACTATCTGAGGTCCCACCGGGACGCGATCACCCTGGTGGACTGTTCGGATGTGGCCGAGCCCTATGACATCGACACGGCGGCCGATCTGGCGCACCTTGAGTGAAGGGTGTGGCACTGAGCGCCATGTTCTGTCGATCCGGAGAATCTCGACATCAACAAACCATTGAACTTCCACCATGAGGAAACTAGTATCCACTGTTCAGAAGCGCCTGATCCCTGACGGCGCTCCGCGGCCGTATCTCGGCGCCTGCGGCACTCCGTGCCGACCCCCTGACGCCCGGCGGCCGCAAGGCACCGCCCGTGAAGCCCGCTGAAGGAAGTGACAGTTCATGTCCGCACCAGCGCCGTCCCCCCTGGCCGTCGTCGAAGCCGAGCCCCTGCCGCGGCAGGAGGAGGTGCTGACCGACGCGGCCCTCGCCTTCGTGGCGGAGCTGCACCGGCGGTTCACGCCACGCCGGGACGAGCTCCTCGCCCGCCGGGCGGAGCGCCGCGCCGAGATCGCCCGCACCTCTACCCTCGACTTCCTGCCGGAGACCGCCGCGATCCGCGCGGACGACTCGTGGCGCGTCGCGCCGGCCCCGGCAGCGCTGAACGACCGGCGTGTCGAGATCACCGGGCCGACCGACCGCAAGATGACGATCAACGCCCTGAACTCGGGCGCCAGGGTCTGGCTCGCGGACTTCGAGGACGCCTCGGCCCCGACCTGGGAGAACGTGATCCTCGGTCAGGTCAACCTGATCGACGCGTACACGCGGAAGATCGACTTCACGGACCCGAGGTCGGGCAAGTCCTACGCCCTCAAGCCGGCCGACGAGCTGGCCACGGTCGTGATGCGGCCGCGCGGCTGGCACCTGGAGGAGCGCCACCTCACCTTCGAGGGCCGCCCGGTCCCCGGCGCGCTGGTCGACTTCGGCCTGTACTTCTTCCACAACGCCAAGCGCCTCATCGAGCTCGGCAAGGGTCCGTACTTCTACCTGCCGAAGACGGAGTCGCACCTGGAGGCCCGCCTCTGGAACGACATCTTCGTCTACGCCCAGGAGTACGTCGGCATCCCGCAGGGCACCGTCCGCGCCACCGTCCTGATCGAGACGATCACGGCCGCGTACGAGATGGAGGAGATCCTCTACGAGCTCCGCGACCACGCGGCGGGCCTCAACGCGGGCCGCTGGGACTACCTTTTCTCCATCGTCAAGAACTTCCGTGACGGCGGTCGGAAGTTCGTCCTCCCGGACCGCAACGCGGTCACGATGACGGCCCCGTTCATGCGGGCGTACACCGAACTCCTCGTCCGCACCTGCCACAAGCGCGGCGCGCACGCGATCGGCGGCATGGCGGCCTTCATCCCGTCCCGCAAGGACGCCGAGGTCAACAAGGTCGCGTTCGAGAAGGTCAAGGCGGACAAGGACCGCGAGGCGGGCGACGGCTTCGACGGCTCCTGGGTCGCCCACCCGGACCTGGTCCCGATCGCCATGGCCTCCTTCGACGCGGTCCTCGGCGACAGGCCGAACCAGAAGGACCGGCTGCGCGAGGACGTCTCGGTGGCGCCGGGCGACCTGATCGCGATCGACTCGCTCGACGCGAAGCCGACGTACGAGGGCCTGCGCAACGCCGTCCAGGTCGGCATCCGTTACATCGAGGCCTGGCTCCGCGGCCTCGGCGCGGTCGCCATCTTCAACCTGATGGAGGACGCGGCCACGGCCGAGATCTCGCGCTCGCAGATCTGGCAGTGGATCAACGCGGGTGTCGAGTTCGAGCACGCCGGACAGACCGTGAAGGCCACGCCCGAGCTGGCCCGTAAGGTCGCCGCGGAGGAGCTGGCCGCGATCCGCGAGGAGATCGGCGAGGAGGCCTTCACGGCCGGAAAGTGGCAGCAGGCGCACGACCTCCTGCTCCACGTCTCCCTCGACGCCGACTACGCCGACTTCCTGACGCTCCCGGCGTACGACCAGCTGACCGGCTGAGTCCCCCGCTTCGGCCGACCCGCACAGCGGCCGGACAACACGCGGTATCCCCGCGGAGACAACGGCTCCGCCCCTGGTGAACGCACAGCACCGGGGGCGGAGCTGTGCTCGTTCCGGAGATCTGCCGCTCCGTGAACCCCGCTCCGGAGATTTTCGCTCCCGTGTGTTTCACAGGGCACGTGACGCAACCGAAATACGCAGCTACCTAGCGGTAACAAGCCACGGCGTGTCAGATTCCGCATGCCACCGGCCGGCGGCTGTCCCCCACTCCTCTGCACCGACGCAGGAGAACACAGCCATGTCCAGAACCCCCCACCGCACGGTCCGAAGATCCCTCGCCGCCGCCGTGTCGCTGATCGGCCTGCTGGCCGTCGGAGTGACCCCCGCCGGCGCCGCCCCGGGCGCGGGCCCGACCGCCGTCGTGTCGATGGGCGACAGCTACATCTCCGGGGAGGCCGGACGCTGGCAGGGCAACAGCCTGACCACCACCGGCAGCCGGAACGGTACCGACCGGGCGTGGACGGGGAGCGCGTACGACCCCTCGCGGGTGTACGGCGCGACGGCGGCCAACGGCTGCCACCGCTCCGACTCCGCCGAGGTGAAGAGCGCGGGCGGGATCGCCTCGGCCCTGATCAACCTGGCCTGTTCGGGCGCGACGACCCGGAACGTCTTCCGCGCCTCGAACGGCGGCGTCGCGTACAAGGGCGAGGCGCCGCAGGCCGACCAGCTGGCGGCCGTCGCCGCCTCCCACGACGTCGAGGCGATCGTGCTGTCGATCGGCGGCAACGACCTGGGCTTCGCCGACATCATCACGAACTGCGCGACCGACTACATCATCTGGTGGTCGTACTGCCACGACGACCAGCAGGCCGAGGTCGACGCGAAGATCGACACCGTGATGGCGAACGTCGGCAAGTCCGTCGACGAGATCCGCGCGGTGATGTCGGGCGCCGGATACACGACCTCCGACTACCGGATCGTGCTCCAGTCGTACCCCTCGCCCATCCCCCGCGCATCGGAGAACCGGTACGGGGAGAGCGGCTGGAGCCGCACCAGAACGGGCGGCTGCCCCTTCTGGAACCTGGACTCCGACTGGGCGCGGGACTCGCTGGTCCCCCAGGTGGCCCAGCGGCTGAAGGGGGTCGCGGCGAGCAAGGGCGTGCAGTTCATGGATCTGCGCGACATGCTGCAGGGGCGTGAAGTGTGCGCGAAGGCCAGCAAGCTGGTCAGCGCGACGGTGCCGGCCTCGGCCGCGACGAGCGAGTGGGCGAGGTGGATCGACCCGAACGAGACACAGGGGCCGATCCAGGAGAACGTCCACCCCAACCACTACGGCCAGCTGGCGCTGGGCCGCTGTCTCGCGCTGATCCACGCGCGGCCGAGCGGCGACTTCTCCTGCCGCAACACGGCGGGGGCCGGCGCCTCCGGCATGTACCTGACGGCCGTCTCCTGACGGTCACGCAAGGCCCCCCACGGGGATCAGCGGGCGCGGCGTCCGCGCCGACCACGACGCCGCGCCCGCTCGCTCGTCCTCCTGGTACCGACCCCGATCCGTCCGCGTGCACGGGGCAGCGCGACGCCCAGCGCTCCGAGGGTCCGCTCCGCGCGGTACGGATCCGCCGCGACCATCTCCTTGACGAGGGCGTCGACGCCGCCCGGCCAGCCCTCGGCGGCGGAGTCGAGGAGCGTCCGCCCGGCGGCGGTGCGGCGGTGGAGCCGGTCCAGGATCAGCACGGCGCGGGCGGACAGCGGCACGCGGGCCTCGTCCGCCGGCTCGCCCCGGGCCCGCAGGACCCCGCAGGCGTACGCGCCCATCACCGGGTCGTCCAGGGCCTCGCGCAGCGCCTCGACAGGGACCGCCTCGGGGTCGAGGAAGCCGAACAGGGCGCGGGTGTATGCCGCCTCGAACGTGCCGGCGTTGACGGTGCCGAGGGCGTCGATCAGCGCGGACCAGGCCTCGACGGTGTCGCCGTGGGCGTGCAGCCACTCGGCGAGGACGCGGGTGGCGGCGGAGGCGGACCAGCCCTCGGCGGCGGCGATCACGGTCGGGGCGTCCCAGGCCGCGGCCTCCTCGGCGTCGGGCGCCGCGACCCAGCGCACCCGCAGCAGGTAGTGGAGGACCTCGACGCCCCAGGGGGTGAGGCCGAAGGCGTCACCGGTACGGAAGACCATGCCGGTTCGCGACAGCCGGTCCACAGCGTCGGCCATGGCGCGCGCGGACGGCTCGAGGCGGGCCAGGTCCTCGTCGGTGACGGGCGATCCGACGAGCCGGGTCAGCTCGTCGGCAGGCGGGACCCGGTACTCCTCGGGGGCCGTCGCCGGTACGAGGACGGGCGCGTCCTCCAGCCGGGGGTCGACCGGCCAGTCCTCGAACTCGGCGGCGCGGCGGGCCACCGACTCGGCGCAGGAGCCCCGCTGGTAGAGCGCGTACAGCAGATGCGCCGCCTCACCGTCGTACAGACCGCCGTCCTCGCCCTTCATCTCCTCGACGGCCGCGGCGAGCAGGTCCGCGCCGGCCTCGACGGACCGCTGCGGCTCGTGGGCCTCCACGGGCGGGGGCGGCAGCGGGATGGAGGAGTCGCCGTAGTAGTTCAGATGCTCGTCGAGGAGCGTGTCGGCGAGGACGAGATGCGGGAAGGCGTCCGGGCCGGGGGCGAGATGGGCGTACGGCCCCGCGAGCGCGCCCGCGAGGCCTTCGGCCGTCCACCGGTCGACCAGCCGGCCGCCGAGTTCGGCCACGCCGTGCGAGACGTCCGCGTCGGTCAGCAGCGGCCCCGCGGGTGAGGGCCGCTCCGCCTCCCGTACGTACGCCCCGGTGAGGGCGTCCGCGAGGAGCATGTCCGCGAAGTCGCTCCGGTTCATCAGGTCCGCCCGGTTGAGCCCGTCGGGCGGCCGTAGCCCCTCGTGCCCGGCGAGCCAGGCACGTACGGCGGCGGGATCGCCGGGGTCGGCGCCGTCGGCACGCAGCAGCGAGGCGTACCAGCGCTGCCAGGTGTAGTTGGCGGGGTCCGTCATGGCCCGTTCGAAGTCGGGCACGATGTCCTCGACCGCGGCCACGATCCGCGCCTGCCGCTTGGCGTTCAGCCGCCCGGCCTCCCGCACCCGTTCGGTGAG
The DNA here is from genome assembly GCF_042668715.1 of Streptomyces sp. NPDC057271. Lineage (NCBI taxonomy): Bacteria > Bacillati > Actinomycetota > Actinomycetes > Kitasatosporales > Streptomycetaceae > Streptomyces > Streptomyces sp. NPDC057271. The sequence continues at coordinate 52,795 of NZ_JBHUYJ010000019.1, read as the reverse complement.
CGCGACGAGCACGGCGGGGTAGGCCGCGAGCTCCTCGGGCGTCGCGTAGACGAACGCCGGCACGTCCTCGACGAGCAGCCGCCGCACCAGCTCCACGCTGGGCTCGGGCAGCCCGCTGCGGCGGTCGGCCCCGCGCAGGGCCAGCAGCGCGAGCACCGCGTCGGCGGCGCGTACGGACGAAGGATCACGGAGCTGCGGTGTTCCGTCGAGGAACGCGTCGAGCCCGGTGTTGGTGAGCACGGTCCCTGCCACCTTTCCCAGGGTAGTTCCGGCACGCGCCGGACGACGAGGCGCGTGGCGGCGCCGTCATGGGACGACAACGGTGCGCTGGGCCGAGAAGTCACCCCAGGCACCGTCGGGGAGGCGGGCGCGGAGTTTGACGCTGTAGCGGGTGCCCTGGGTGGTGGGGACCGTGAAGGTGTAGGTGGCCTCGGCGGGTGGGGGGTCGGTGCCCCAGATGATCGTGGTGGCGAGGGCTTCGTTCAGGAAGAGCTGGTGTTCCGTGACCGGGGCGCCGGTGCGGGGTGGGGTCCAGGTGAGGGTGATCTCGCCCTTCGTTGCTTTCGCCGTGAGGTCGGTGGGGGCGGTGTTGGGGGCGGCGCCGGGGGCCGGGGCGGTGGTGAGGTCGGCGGGGGCGCTGTCCGGGGAGGAGTTCTCGGCGGCGTCGCGGGCGCGGACGGTGAAGGAGTAGACCGTGCCGGGGCGCAGGCCGGTGAGGCGCGCGGTGGTGGCCGTGCCGGGGACGGTGTGGATCCGGGCGTCGGCCTGGTAGACGTCGTACGCGGTGACCTTGGTGTCGTCGCGGGCCGGGGCCCACGCCAGGGTGGCCGCGTGGCTGCCGTCGGGGGTGGCGCGCAGGGCCTGGGGGGTCGAGGGTGCGGTGCGGTCCTGGGCGGTCGCGGCGAGGGTCGTGGCGGGGACGGCCGCGCTGTGCGGAGAGCGGTTTCCGGCGGCGTCGCGGGCCCGGACGGTGAAGGCGTACGGGGTCGAGGGTCTCAGGTTCACGATGTCGGTCATGAGGGTCGTCGCGGGGAGGTCCTTGACCTTGCGGCCGTGCTGGTAGACCTCGTAGCCGGTGACGGCCCGGTCGTCGGCGGCCGCGCTCCACATGACGTGGACGGTGCCGGCGCTGCCGGCGGACGCGGTGACTCCGGTGGGGGCGCCGGGGGCGTGGGTGTCCTTCTCGGGGCCGCCGGAGCAGGCGGCGACGGCGAGGATGGCGACGGTCAACACGCTTGCTGTGAGCGGGCGTTGCACAGGAATGCCTCCGTCCGTCGAAAAGGTCCAGACCTGTATCCCACGGCGTGGAGGCGCCCGGCAAGGGGTCGTTGTCAGTGGGGTGCGCTTCACTGAAGTCGTCACTCTCCGTGACCGAACGAGGGGGAATCATGACGGACCGCACGATCTACACGACACTGGCCGGGCTGCGCGGGCGCGGCTGGAGCGACGCGATGGTGCGCGACCTGCTGGGCGCGCCCGACGTGCAGGGACGGGATCCGCGGCGGTGGTCCGTCGCGCCCGTGCGGCTGTACCTGATGGCGCGGGTGGAAGCGGTGGAGAGGACGCCGGAGTTCACCCGGTGCGCGGCCGCCTCGGGCCGTCGCTCCTCGGCCGCGGAGGCAGGGGCCGAGCGGCGACGGCGGGCGGTCCTCGCGGCGATCCGGGCGCAGCCGATCGAGGTGCCCCGGCTCCCGGCGGTGGAGCTGGAGCGGCGCGCGGTGCGGCACCGGCATCTCCTCGGGGCGCGCGGCCCCGGCGGGGCGGGGGCCGGGGCGCTGGTGCGGTGGCAGGTGAGCTATCTGCGGCACGCCCTTTCGCGGTACGAGTACCTGCTCGACGGGCTGTACGGGTCGACAGGCCGGGCCGAGGCCGAACGGCTGCTGCGCCGAAGGGTCTACGAGGCGATCGCGGCGGCGTATCCCGCGCTGGCGCCGGAGTGCGCGCGTCGCATCGGGGCCGAGCGATGAGTTCCGGCGTTCCCGGGGGTCTGCGTCTGCATGGAGAACAAGGAGCACATCGACCTGGGACCGGCCGCGGAGCGAGTGGCGCGGCTCGCCGAGGGCATCGACGACGAACAGCTCGGGGACCCGACACCCTGTCCCGAGTACGCGGTGCGGGAGGTGCTCGCACATCTCACCGGGCTGAGCGTGGCCTTCCGCGACGCTGCCCGGAAGCACTTCGGGGCGACGACCGGCACACCGCCCGGCTCGGTCCGGCCGGTCCTGGAGGACGACTGGCGCGCCGCCCTGCCGAAGGCCCTGAACGAACTGGCGGAGGCATGGCGCGAGCCGGGGGCGTGGGAAGGCGACACCCAGGCGGGCGGCGTCGGGATGCCTGCGGCGGTCATGGGCATGGTCGCGCTCGACGAGCTGCTGATCCACGGCTGGGACCTGGCGCGCGCGACGGGACAGGCGTACGCGGTGACCGAGGAGGAGCTGGTCGTGTCCGAGGCGCTGTTGACGCCGGCGGACGATGCGGCGGCCGAGGACGGCTTCTTCGGCCCCGTCGTCACCGTCCCGGACGACGCGCCCCTGCTGGACCGTGTGGTGGGCCTGAGCGGCCGGCGTCCGGACTGGCGTCCGCCGACGTCCTGACCGACCACCGGGCGGCTCCCGCTGTCGAGTCGACCCTCGGACGGGAGAGTGAGGGCGATCAGGCCGGAATGCCGGGGGCGGCCGTGAGAAGCCGCGCGAGCCTGCGGCAGGCCGCCGGTATCGGGGCGATCACCGGAGTCTCGAACCGGGCGCGCAGGGCATCGGCCGCCTCGCCGAGTGGGCCACCTCCGATGACGACGGCCCGGGCTCCGTCGCGTACGACGCACTCCTGGACCGCGCGCGCCAGGCTTTCGCGGAGCGACTCCGGGTCGGCGGCCAGGGCCTGGGGGTCTCCCCCGGTCAGGCGGAGACCGGTGAAGCGGTCGCGGAGGCCGAGGGCGGCGACCCGCTCGACGATGGCCCCCGCCAGCCACGGCGTGGTCGTCGCGATGCCGAAGCGCCGCCCGGAAGCGGCGGCCTCCAGCATCGCCGCCTCGCCGATACCGACGACCGGCACCGGCACCTGCTCTCGTGCCGAGCCCGGGGCGAGTGCCCGCAGTTCCGCCAGCCCCGGGTCGCCGAACGCCGCCACCAGCAGCGCCCGGCAGGTACCGGAGGCCAGGGCCAGGCGGCCGGCCTCGGCCACCTCGGGGGCGGCGGCGCGCAGGGCGGCCGGGTCCGTGAGCATCCGCGGGCCACGCGCCACGGTCACCCCCCGGACGCCCGGTCCCAGCGTCCGCCGGGCGATCGCGGTCATCATCGCGGTCGTGGCCGTCGAGGTGTTGGGGTTGATCAGGACGACCGCCGACGCCGCGCCGCGGCCGGCGGAAGCGGCGGGGTCCCCGGACACGGCGACGTCCGCGTGTGCGCCGAGGTCCATCGGCACACGCGCGACGCCGGCCCCCGCGTCATACGCGGGGACCGGCTCGTCGGGCGGAGTGAAGGCGCTCAGTGGACGTGCGCCGCCTTGGCCGTGCGGGCCTCGGAGATCTCCTCGCCCGGTTCCATGGGCGCGGTGACCGTGTCCTCGTCGCCACGCCTGCCCAGGTGGTTGAAGACCAGGTTCAGCAGGACCGCCGCCACACAGCCGGTCGAGATGCCCGAGTCCAGGATGATCTTCGCCGTCTCCGGGAAGGCGTGGTAGAACGCGGGCTCCGTGATCGGGATGATGCCGACGGCCAGCGAGACCGCCACGATCAGCACGTTGTTGTCCTTCTCCAGACCGGCCTTGACCAGAGTCTGGATACCGCTCGCGGCGACCGATCCGAAGAGGACCACGCCCGCACCGCCGAGCACCGGCCGGGGGACGACCGAGATCAGCGAGGCGGCGACGGGCGAGAGACCCATCAGGACCAGGAAGCCGCCACCGCAGGCGACCACGAACCGGCTGCGGATCCTCGTCATCGCCACGAGCCCGATGTTCTGGGCGAAGGCGCTGCACATGAAGCCGTTGAAGAACGGGCTGATGGCCGAGCCGAGCGTGTCGGCGCGCAGTCCGGCCGCGATGGTCCTCTCGTCGGCCGGACGCTCGACGATCTCACCGAGCGCCAGCATGTCGGCGGTCGACTCGGTCATCGAGACCAGCATGACCACACACATCGAGATGATCGCGGCGACCGCGAACTGCGGGGCGCCGAAGTGGAACGGCGACGGGAAGCCGACGACGGACGCCTCCGCCACCGGGCTGAAGTCCGTCACCCCGAACGGGATCGCGATGAGCGTGCCGATGGCCAGGCCGACCAGGACCGCGATCTGCTTCAGGAAGCCGCGGGTGAACCGGCGCAGGACGAGGACGACCACGAGCGTGATCGCGGCGAGCGTGAGATAGGTCGTCGAACCGTAGTCCTGCGCCGCCGGGTTGGGACCTTGGGCCCAGCCGAAGGCGACCGGCAGCAGCGAGACACCGATGAGGGTGATCACGGTGCCGGTGACGACCGGCGGGAAGAAGCGGACGAGCTTGGAGAAGTACGGGGCGGCTATGAAGCCGAGCACACCGGCGACGATGATCGCGCCGAAGATGATCGGGAGCGCGTCGGCCTTGTCGTCCGTGGTGTCGACGATCGCCAGCATGGGCGCGACACCGGCGAACGTGACGCCGTTGACGAACGGCAGCCGGGCGCCGATCTTCCAGATGCCGAGCGTCTGGAGGAAGGTGGCGAGCCCCGCGGTGAAGAGGCTGGCTCCGGTGAGGAAGGTCAGTTCGGTGCCGGAGAGTCCGACGGCCGCACCGACGATCAGGGGCGGGGCCACGACCCCGGCGTACATGGCGGCCACGTGCTGGAGGCCACTGGTGAACATTCTCAGGGGCGGCAACGTCTCGTCGACCGGATGCTTCTGGTCTTCGGTGTCGGCGCTTGCGTCGTGTGCATCATTGCGAAACCTGGGCTTGGCGGCCACGGCGGTTCCTCCGGTCGGTTACACGTCGGCGGTGACGCGGATGTCAGGGAGGTGGTGCAAAGTGGTGCAGATCGTGCGCCTCACGGTGTGCGGCTCATGAGGATGTGGCGGGCGCCACGGGGTCTTCGGGTGCTGCGGGACATACGGTCGAGCGGCTGTGGGGGGGTACCGCCCGGTCGTGCCCCGGGAGGGGGGACACGTCGACCGTCCGGGGGGTGCCGTACCTCTTTTCGTACGGACACCCCCCGTCCGGCCGGCCACGGACCCCGCTCGGGTCCGCGGCGAACGACCGAGGGCCGTCCCCCTCGGTCGGACTCCTTGGGGAGGTCAGCCCTGGGCCGTGATCCGGGCCAGGCGCTGCGCCTCCGCGCGCGCGTCGCGCGCGATCGCCTCTTCGTCCGCGAAGAGCAGGCGGTTGTTCTCGACGATCTGCCTGCCGTTGACGAACGAGGCCGTCACCGGGGCCGCGGCGCCGAACACGATCGCGGTGACCGGGTCGGCGATCGAGGAGTGGCCGAGGCCGTCGATCTTCCAGAGGACGAAGTCGGCGAGCTTGCCGGCCTCCAGCGAGCCGATCGAGTCGGCGCGACCGAGGACCTGGGCGCCGCCGAACGTCCCGAGGCGCAGGGCCTGGCGGGCGTTGAGCGCGGCCTCGCGGTGGGCGCCGAGGCGGTTGATGAGGAGCGCGTTGCGCAGCTCGGTGTGGAGTTCGCCCGACTCGTTGGAGGCGGTGCCGTCGACGCCGAGGCCGACGGGGACCCCGGCACGCAGCATGTCCGGGACCCGGGCGATGCCGGCAGCCAGACGCGCGTTGGAGGACGGGCAGTGGGCGACGCCGGTCTTCGTACGGGCGAAGGCCTCGATGTCGGAGTCGTTCATGTGGACGCAGTGCGCCATCCACACGTCCTCGCCGAGGAAGCCGGTGGACTCGAAGTAGTCCGTCGGGCCCATGCCGAAGAGCTCGTGGCAGAACTTCTCCTCCTCCACGGTCTCCGAGCCGTGCGTGTGCATGCGCACACCGAGGCGGCGGCCGAGCGCGGCGCCCTCGCGGAGCAGCTCGGTGGAGATGGAGAAGGGGGAGCAGGGGGCGACGGCGACCTGGGTCATCGCGTCGAAGGAGGCGTCGTGGTACTTCTTCACCGTCTCCTCGGTCGCCGCGAGGGCGCCCTCGGTGGTCTCGACGGCGAAGTCCGGCGGCAGGCCGCCGTCCTTCTCGCTGCGGTCCATCGAACCGCGGGCGAGGGTGAAGCGGACGCCCATGTCCTGGGCCGCACCGATGATGGCGCCGGACAGGTCGCCGGAGCCCTTCGGGTAGACGTAGTGGTGGTCCATGGCGGTGGTGACACCACCGCGGGCCATCATGGCCAGCGAACCCTGGGCGGCGACGCGGACCATGGCCTCGTCGATGCGGGCCCAGGTCGGGTAGAGCGCCACCAGCCAGTTGAAGAGGTTGTGGTCGGTGGCCAGGCCCCGGGTGATCCACTGGTAGAAGTGGTGGTGCGTGTTGACCAGACCGGGCGTCACCAGGTGGCCGGTGGCATCGATCCGGCGGACCACGTTCTCCAGGCCCTCGGGCGCCTTGCCGGCGCCGATGGACTCGATCTTGTTGCCTGCGACGACGAGATGGCCGGAGGCGTACTCGGTGTCGCCGGCGTCCACGGTCGCGATCGCACAGTTCTCGATGACGATGCGCTCGACTGCTGCCGAAGGTGCTGCCATGGCGGTGCTTCCTTCATTCCTCGGGGGTTGGGGGTCCCTCCACGACGAAGTCGTAGGGGGTGGGCACGGCAGGACCCTAGGAGGATTTGAGTGCCGGAGCCGGGTGACGGGTCCGGGTGCCGAGATGGTGGAAGAACAGATTGAGCGTGACCGCGACGAGCGCACCGGCGCTGATGCCGGAGCCGAGCACGGTCTGTGCCCAGGCCGGGAAGTCGGCGTAGAAGGTGGGCGCTGCGAGCGGGATGATGCCCGCTCCGAGCGCGACGGCCACCAGGATGATGTGGGAGCTGTCGTCGAGTCCGGCTTCCGACAGGGTTCGGATTCCGGAGACGGCGATCGAACCGAAGAGGACGATGCCGGCACCCCCGAGGACGGGCATCGGGACCATCGACACGACCGCTCCGAGGACCGGGAAGGCGCCGAGGACGAGCAGGGCGCCACCGGCGACGGCGACGACGTAGCGGGAACGGACCCGGGTCAGGGAGACCACTCCGACGTTCTGGGCGAAGGCCGAGGTGGGGAATCCGCCGAAGACGGGGCCGAGGAGCGTGGCGATGCCGTCGGTCCGCAGGCCTCGGGTGATCGTGCCCCCGTCGCTCCTGCGCCCGCAGATCTCGCCGAGGGCGAGCATCCCGGCGCTGGACTCGGTCATCAGAACCAGCATCACGATGCACAGGGAGAGGATCGCGGCGGGCTGGAACTCCGGTGAGCCGAAGACGAAGGGGGCGGGCAGTGCGGCCACGGGCGCCTCGCGCAGCACGGTGAAGTCGGCCATCCCGAACGGGATCGCGGCCACGCTGCCGACGAACAGGCCGAGCAGCAGGGCGATCTGCTTGACGAAGCCCTTGCCGAAGCGCTGGAAGAGCAGGATCACGACGAGCGTGAAACCGGCGAGCGCGAGGTACTTCATGGCGCCGAAGTCGGCGGCCTCCTTGTTCCCGCCCTGTGCCCAACTCACGGGCACGGGCATCAGGGTGACGCCGATCAGGGTGATCACGACGCCGGTGACGAGCGGGGGGAAGAAGCGGAGCAGACGCCCGAAGAAGGGGCCCAGGACGAGGCAGAAGGCTCCGGCGACCATCACCGCGCCGTAGATGGCGGGGAGTTGGTGGCCGGGGGCGCTGGTCTCGGCGATCGCCAGCATCGGGGCGATGCCCGCCGACGAGGCGGCGTTGACGAAGGGGAGCCGGTTTCCGGCGAAGCGGCCGGCCCCGAGGGTCTGGAGGATGGTGGCGCAGCCGGCGATGAGCAGGCTCGCGGCTATGAGCCGGGTCATCCCGGCGGCGTCCAGGCCGACCGCCTGGCCGATGATCAGCGGAGGGGTGACCACGCCCGCGTACATCGCGGCGATGTGCTGGAGCGCGGCGGGAACGAGCCGCGAGGCGGGGAGCTTCTCGTCCACCGGATGGACCTCGGCCGAGGTGACCGGCGAGGTGACCGATCGGGTGACCGGCAAGGTGACCGGCGAGGTGACCGATCGGGTGACCGGCGAGGTGTCCGAGGGGGTGGAGCAAGGGCCTTCGGCAGGTGCCGGCCCCGTTGCGGGCTGTGCCATGAGTACGTCCCTCCGGTGGTGGCGGCCCCCGCCCGACTGCGGGCGGGCGGGGGCGGCCACGCGGTGCCGCCTAGAGGTTGGTCATGTCGACCGGGATCTGCGCCGTGGCTCCGTCCCGCAGCACCGTGGCCTCGATGAGGCCGTAGGGGCGGTCGGCGGCGTAGTAGACCTCGTTGTCGTTCTTGAGCCCGAAGGGCTCCAGGTCCACCAGGAAGTGGTGCTTGTTCGGGAGCGAGAAGCGGACCTCGTCGATCTCCGAGCGGTGACCGATGATCCGGGTGGCCATCTGGTACAGCGTCTGCTGCAGCGAGTACGAGTACGTCTCGGCGAAGGCCTGGAGCATGTGCTTCCGGGTCTGCTCGTAGGACTTCTCCCAGTTGGGCATCCGCTGGTCGTCGTCGGTCCAGTTGAACCGCCAGCGGCCGGACACCTGCGTGGCCAGGATGCGGTCGTACGCCTCCTGGAGCGTCGTGTACTTGTCCTTGATGTAGCCCCAGAACTCCGAGTTGGTGGAGTTCATGACGATGAGGTCCTTGAGGCCGGAGATGACCTCCCACTTCTCACCGTCGTACGTGATCTGGGTGACACGGGTCTCCTGGCCCTTGCGGGCGAAGGAGTGGTTGACCTCGTCGGCGCCGATGAACCTGGAGTTGGCGTCCGAGGTCGCGATGCGCTCCCAGGAGTACTCCTCGATCCGGATCCGGGCCCGGTGGATGGGCTCCTGGCTCGTCACGAAGTGGCGCGCCAGGTGGATGCCGAACTGCTCGGCCGACTCGATCCCGTACTCCTTGGCGAAGGCGTACACGGTGTTCTTGGTCGTGTCGGTGGGCAGGCAGTGGGCGTTGGAGCCGGTGAGGTGGACGTCGTCGAGGTCGCCGGAGAGGGCGACGGAGACGTTCAGGTCCTTGATGTGGTGGGTCTCGCCGTCCCGCGTGATCTTGACGACGCGGTTCTCTGCTTTGCCGTACTGGTTCTGGCCGAGAATCGTGGGCATGTCTGCTAGCTCCCTCGGTAAACGGAGTAGCCGAACGGGTTGAGCAGCAGCGGTACGTGGTAATGCTCGCCCGGCTTGACGGCGAACGTGATCGCCACCTCCGGGAAGAACGCACCGCTGTCCCTTACGCGGGGGGCGTCCTGCTGCGCCTCGGCTTGCTTCTTGTTGAAGAAGTACGCCTCGGTCTCGAAGTCGAGACGTACGTGGGTGGTGCCCTCCGGCAGGGCCGGCAGGTCCTTGCAGCGCCCGTCCGCGTCGGTGGCGGAGCCACCGAGCGTGACCCACGGCGCGTCGGAGCCGCTGCGGGCCGCGAGCGTGATGGCCACTCCCTCGGCGGGGCGGCCGATGCTGGTGTCCAGGATGTGGGTGGACACCGAAGCGGTGGTGTCGGTGCTCATGCGTTCTCTTCCTCGTTCTCCGCGCGCTCTACGAGACGGGTCAGCCTGATGCGGTTGATCTTGCCCAGTTCGGTGCGGACGATCTCCCGCTCCCGTTCGGGCGAGTTCTCGATCCGGTCGCGGACCGCGTCGCGCATCTGCTCACCGGTCTTGCCGGTCGCGCAGATCAGAAAGACATGACCGAACCTGTCCTGGTAGGCCAGGTTGAGTTCGAGCATCTCGGCCTTGAGTTCCTCTGAGGCACCGGCCATCCCGCTCTGCTCGCGGGAGGAGGTCGGGTCCCCTGCCTTCGGACGACCGATCGGCGGGTGGCCCGCCATCGCCTCGGCCAGATCCTCCGCGGTCAGTTCGGCCATGGCGGCGTCACTGGCGAGGAGAAGGGCTTCGACGGTGGCGTACGGGCGCTGGGCGAGAAGCTTGCTCCCCCACGCCGAGCTGGAGCACACCTCGTGGAGCGCGGCGACAGCGTCGCTGTCCGCCGAGGTGTTGAACCGGGTCAGACCCGGTGTCGTACCTGAAGTCACGGGAAGCCTCCGTGGCTGTTTTTCGCTGTGCGTCGGACGGGCTGCGGATAGCTAACGCCCTCCCGCAACACCACGTCAACACTTTGTTGAAAACTCGGTGACACAAAGGCCGCCGTCCCGACATCTGGACGACGGCCTCCGGCTGCACATGATCGACTAACCGTTCTCGGCGGCCTTTTCCCTGTTCAGGGCGGTCTCCCGGTTCAGGTAGTTGTACACGGTGAAGCGGCTGACACCCAGCGCCCCGGCCACCGTCTCCACTCCATGACGCACGGAGAAGGCGCCGCGCGCCTCCAGCGTCCGGACCGCCTCCTGCTTCGCCCTGCGGTCGAGTGCGGCGAGCGGCATCCCGTGCCGGCGCTCCATGGCCGCCAGGATGCGGTCCAGCGAGTCCGAGAGCTGGGGAAGCCGTACGGCGATCACGTCCTCCCCCTCCCAGGCGAGCACCACGTCGTCCGTTCCGGCCTGCTCGGGCCCGAGTATCTCGGCACCCATCGCGTCGACCAGCGGCTTGACCGCCGCCACCAGGGGATGCTCGCTCACGACTCCTCCCCGATCACGTTGACCTGGAGGGAGACGCGGGTCGCGCCGGCCGCCAGGGACTTGCGCAGCAGCGCGTCGACGGCGGTCAGGACCTCGTCGGAGCCGCCTTCCGCGGTATTGCCGAACGGACCGACGTCCACCGCGTCCAGGTCGGCCGCCTGGATGACCTCACGAGCCACGACCGCGTGCTCCGGCGCCTCGTCCAGGTCGAAGGGCTCGGTCGTGAACTCCACTCTCAAACGCACCATGGCCCCACGCTACTGGCCGGAACGGCACCGACGGCAGCCCCGAGCCGCCGGACCCTCTTGACAAGTGCGCGACTCCCCTTGCAACATTCCGTCAGACAGAAACTTACTTCCGCAATACGGAAGGAGCGCCGCCCCTCATGGGATACACGGACCAGCGCTTCGATGTGAACCTGTCGATCCTCTTCACGGAACTCCCGCTCCTGGAGCGCCCCGCGGCCGCCGCCGCGGCGGGCTTCACCGCGGTCGAGCTGTGGTGGCCCTGGATCGACACCGCCACCCCCGCCCAGAGTGAGCTCGACGCTCTCAAGAAGGCTCTGGACGACGCCGGCACCCAGCTGGTGGGCCTGAACTTCTACGCCGGGCAGCTCCCGGGTCCCGACCGCGGCGCGCTCTCCGTGCCCGGCGCGGAGTCGGACCGCTTCCGCGCCAACATCGAGGTGGCGGCGGACTTCGCCGCCTCGGTCGGGTGCAAGGCGCTCAACGCGCTCTACGGCAACCGCGTCGAGGGCGTCGACCCTCAGGTCCAGGACGCCCTCGCCCTGGAGAACCTGGTCCTGGCGGCCCGCGCGGCCGACCGGATCGGCGCGATCCTGCTGGTCGAGACCCTGAACAAGCCGGAGTCGCCGCTCTACCCGCTGGTGAGCGCACCCGCCGCGATCGAGGTCGTCGACAAGGTCAACGCGGCCACCGGACTCGGCAACGCCAAGTTCCTCCTCGACATCTACCACCTGTCGATGAACGGCGAGAACGTCAGCCAGGTCATCGCGGAGTACGCCGACAGGACCGGCCACGTCCAGATCGCCGACAACCCGGGCCGCGGCGCGCCGGGCACCGGCGAGCTCCCCCTGGAGCAGCTGCTCGACGAGCTCGGGAAGGCCGGTTACGACGGCTGGGTCGGCCTGGAGTACAAGGCCGCCGACGCCGCCGCCTCCTTCGCGTGGCTCCCCGCCGAGGCTCGCGCGGCCCGCTGACGCCGGAAGGGGGCCGACACCCCCTTCCACACGAGCCCCTCGTGGCCCCGGCCCGGCCTCACCGGCCGGAGACCGACGCCACGACGCGGGCGTCAGCTCCCCCTGACATCGCACAACCCCGAGAGGTACCCCCAATGAGCAACCTCACCGACTCCTCCCAGCCCACCCGCCCTGCGATCGCGTGGATCGGTCTCGGCATCATGGGCTCCCCCATGTCCGAGAACCTGATCAAGGCCGGATACTCCGTCACCGGCTTCACCCTGGAGCAGGACAAGCTGGACCGCCTCGCCGCGGCGGGCGGCACCGCCGCCGCGTCGATCGCCGAGGCCGTCAAGGACGCCGACGTCGTCATCACGATGGTGCCCGCCTCCCCGCAGGTCGAGGCCATCGCCTACGGCCCCGAGGGCATCCTGGAGAACGCGAAGCCGGGCGCGCTGATCATCGACATGTCGTCGATCACCCCGCAGACCTCCGTGGACCTGGCATCGAGGGCCAAGGAGAAGGGCATCCGCGTCATCGACGCCCCCGTCTCCGGCGGCGAGGCCGGCGCGATCGAGGCCGTGCTCTCGATCATGGTGGGTGGCGAGCAGGCCGACTTCGACGAGGCCCTGCCGATCCTGGAGGCCCTCGGCAAGGTCATCGTGCTCTGCGGTCCGCACGGCTCCGGCCAGACGGTGAAGGCGGCCAACCAGCTCATCGTCGCCGTCAACATCCAGGCGTGCGCCGAGGCCGTGGTCTTCCTGGAGAAGTCCGGCGTGAACCTCCAGGCCGCCCTGGACGTCCTCAACGGCGGCCTGGCCGGCTCCACCGTCCTGACCCGCAAGAAGGACAACTTCCTGAACCGGGACTTCAAGCCCGGCTTCCGGATCGACCTGCACCACAAGGACATGGGCATCGTCACCGACGCGGCCCGCAACGTCGGTGCGGCCCTCCCGGTCGGCGCCGTCGTCGCCCAGCTCGTCGCCTCCCTGCGTGCGCAGGGCGACGGCGGCCTGGACCACTCCGCCCTGCTGCGCGCCGTCGAGCGCCTCTCCGGCCGGCAGGTCTGATCCGGCGCCCCGTCACGGGGCCCCTGACTTCCGGTCGGCGGCGGCGCTGACAACCTGTCCTGTCGCGCCCAGGCGCCGCCGCCGCCCGGAACACCCTCCTTCGTTTTCAACAAACTGTTGACGTTCGCTTCAGCGGCTCCTTACGCTCCTGACACCGTCACCAGTGCAGCTCCCGTACGGAAGGTCACGATGTCGAAGCGCGTGCTTACGACCGAGTCCGGCGCCCCCGTCGCCGACAACCAGAACTCCGCCACCGCCGGCGTCGGTGGCCCCATCCTCCTCCAGGACCAGCACCTCCTGGAGAAGCTCGCGCGCTTCAACCGTGAGCGGATCCCGGAGCGCGTGGTCCACGCCCGCGGCTCCGGCGCGTACGGGTACTTCGAGGTCACCGACGACGTGACCGGCTTCACCAAGGCCGCCTTCCTCTCCGAGGTCGGCAAGCGGACCGAGACGTTCATCCGCTTCTCCACCGTGGCCGACTCGCTCGGCGGCGCGGACGCCGTCCGTGACCCGCGCGGTTTCGCCCTGAAGTTCTACACCGAAGAGGGCAACTACGACCTCGTCGGCAACAACACCCCGGTGTTCTTCATCAAGGACCCGATCAAGTTCCCCGACTTCATCCACTCCCAGAAGCGTGACCCCTTCACGGGCAAGCAGGAGCCGGACAACGTCTGGGACTTCTGGGCGCACGCCCCCGAGGCGACGCACCAGATCACCTGGCTCATGGGCGACCGTGGCATCCCGGCCTCGTACCGTCACATGAACGGCTACGGCTCGCACACGTACCAGTGGACCAACGAGAAGGGTGAGGCCTTCTTCGTCAAGTACCACTTCAAGACGAACCAGGGCATCCGCTCGCTCTCCGCCGAGCAGGCCGCCGAGACCGTCGGCAAGGACGCGAACTCGCACCAGACCGACCTGCTGCAGGCCATCGAGCGCGGTGTGAACCCCTCGTGGACCCTGTACGTCCAGGTCATGCCGGCCGCCGAGGCCGCGGAGTACCGCTTCAACCCGTTCGACCTCACCAAGGTGTGGCCGCACGCCGACTACCCGCTGCAGCGCGTGGGCCGTCTGGTCCTCGACCGCAACCCGGACAACGTCTTCGCCGAGGTCGAGCAGGCGGCGTTCTCCCCGAACAACTTCGTCCCGGGCATCGGCCCCTCGCCGGACAAGATGCTCCAGGGCCGCCTCTTCGCCTACGCGGACGCCCACCGCTACCGCCTCGGCGTCAACCACACCCAGCTGCCGGTGAACGCCCCGAAGGCGACCGTCGCCGACAACTACGGCCGCGACGGCTTCATGGCCACCCGCCAGGGCTCGCGCCACGACAAGAACTACGAGCCCAACTCGTACTCCGGCCCCTCGCAGACGGACGAGGCGCTCGCCGCCCCGCTGGCGATCCACGGCTGGACCGGCACCCACGCGGCGCCCGAGCACGCCAAGGACGACCACTTCTTCCAGGCCGGCGAGCTCTACCGCCTGATGTCCGAGGCCGAGAAGGGCCGACTGATCGCCAACATCGCCGGCGGCCTGTCCCAGGTGTCCCGCGAGGACGTCATCGAGAAGAACATCGCGCACTTCGCCGCCGCCGACGCGGACTACGGCAGGCGCGTGGCAGAGGCGGTCCGCGCCCTGCGCGAGGACTGATCCACGGCGGTGTCCAGACCGCGTACGGCATATGACGGGAGGTCAGATGCCGTACGCCGTCCGGACCGACGGCCCGGATGAGGGGTGGCCGGCGGTACGGACAGCGTGAGGACCGCGGCGGCGACGAGCCAGTGCGGTGGTAAGGGCGGACCAGGCCCCTTCTTGACCTGAAGGAAGGGTTCCCGGTCCATCCGTCGCCGTCGCCGCGGTCCCAACGCCCCACCTCCCCCAAGACTCCGCCCGGCGGCGCGAACGTCCTGTCGCGCCAGCCTCGCACCGTCGGGCGGGCACAACGAGAGCGCGGAACCAGGTTTACGGTCCCTGGTTCCGCGCTCTTTCGCGTCCCCGTGAAGTCCCGCGCCCGAGCGCATCGTTTCTGCGGTGAAGATCCACACCCGCTCGGGCGAGCGCACCGCGATTCGCCCTCCGTGCGCCCCTCCTCCGCCGCTGTCCAGTCGCACGTGATCAAGAATCTGGTGCGGAGCCTGACCCCGCTGGCGCTCGTCCTGTCCCCGCTCGCCGCCCCCTCCCCCGCGCTTTCGGCGAACGTCGTCCTCTTCCCCGACGCCCTCGCCGACCTCACCGAGGCCCCCGCCGGCTACGAGGTCTCCGCCTTCCCCCACTGGAACGCCGGCCTCGACCCCGCGGACGGCTGCGACACCCGGGGTGAGGTCCTCCTGGAGGAGGCCGTCGACGCCCCGAGGACCGGCACCGGCTGCGTCCTGACGGGCGGCAGGTGGACCTCGTACTACGACGGCCAGACCGTCACCGACCCCGCCGCGCTCCGCGTCGACCATGTGGTCCCGCTCAACGAGGCCTGGGAGTCGGGCG
The DNA here is from genome assembly GCF_042668715.1 of Streptomyces sp. NPDC057271. Lineage (NCBI taxonomy): Bacteria > Bacillati > Actinomycetota > Actinomycetes > Kitasatosporales > Streptomycetaceae > Streptomyces > Streptomyces sp. NPDC057271. Next base: position 37,385 of record NZ_JBHUYJ010000019.1, on the reverse strand, counting down.
CCTCGGCCTGGACCGCGGCCCGGCGCGAGAGGTACGCCAACGACCAGGGCGTGCCCGGCACGCTCGTCGCCGTCACCGCCCGCAGCCAGAAGGACAAGGCGGGCCGTGGCCCGGCCGACTGGGTGCCGTCGGACTCCGCCCGGTACTGCTGCTACGTCGCCGAGTGGGTGGGCACCAAACTCCGCTGGGGCCTGAGCGCCGACAACGACGAGGTGGAGACGCTCAAGCTGTTCGCTGACGGGCCCTGCGAGGAGACCGTCGTGGTCCGCTCGAAGGCCCCTCGGTGAGGGCGAGCGTCAGTGTGACCGCGAGCGAGGCGAGGGCGAGCACCACCATCGCCGTTCGGGGCGAGGTGAACTGGGCGACGGCACCGGCCAGCGCCGCGCTCAGCCCCTGGAGCGCGAGCATGCCCGAGGAGTGCAGCCCCAGGGCGTGACCGCTCAGCTCGTCCGGGACCAGGGCCGTCAACCGCTCCTGGTACAGCAGGCTCGCGCCGTAACCGACAGCCGAGACGGTCACGGCCGCCAGCGCCCAGGGCAGTCCCGGGTCCCCTGCGAAACACAGGAAGGGGGCGGCGAGGAGCACCTGGAGCGGGGCGGCGAGCCGGGCGCGGAGGCCCTTCGGGAGGAACCGGCCGACGATCGTGTCCCCCGCCAGCATCCCGAGCGCGCCACAGGCGAAGAGCAGCCCGGCGCGCTCGGGGTCGTACGGCACGAAGAGCGACTCACAGCCCACGATCAGCCCGTTGGGCACCCAGAGCGCCAGGTACACCCGGCGGCGGGCGCGCGAGGACCACAGCCGTCGGTTGTTCCGCCAGGTCCGGGCCGCCGAAGGCCGGCCGGTGGCACGCGGGGCGCGACGGGTGAGGCCGAGGCGGGCCAGGAGGGCCGCGGCGAGGTAGAGGGCGGCGCCGGCCAGGACGGCGCCGCGCGGCGAGAGGACGGCGACGAGCAGGCCGCCGGCGGCGAACCCGGCGATCTGGCAGGCGCCGGCCGCCATGTTCAGCACGGAGCGTCCCAGCAGGTAGCCCCCGCGGGGCAGGATCTCGCCGAGGAGCCCGTACCGCACACCCCCGCCGACGGATCCGACGATGCCCTGCGCGAGCAGGATCGCGAAGACCGCCGGGACCGGCAGCCCCGGGAGGGCCGTCGCCGCGCTGCCCGCGGCGTGGAACAGCGCCGTCCCGGCCAGCACGGCGCGCGGCGGGAGCCGGTCGGCGGCGGAGAGGAGCGTGGCGGCGCCCAGGAGCTGGGCGAGCGCGGGGCCGAACAGGGCGAGGGAGGAGAGGAGCGGGGACCCGGTCCGGCTGTAGACGAGTGTGGCCAGTCCGAGGCCGGCCACCGTCTGGGCGGCGACCTGGACGGATCCGGCGAGGAAGAGCGGGGTGAACTCGGGCGTACGGAAGAGCTGGCGGTAGCTGTGCATGCGGCGGAGTCTGCGGGGCAGGCGGGAGGGCCGTTACTGTTTCGCGGGGGAGCGAAACATGAGGTGGGGGGATCATGGGCTGGTGGCAGGTCGACGCGGACGCGCTCGCGGGGAGCAGGTTCCTGCTCTCGCCGCTGGCCGAGACGACCGCCGCGCTCCAGACGCTGGACCGAAGCATGGCCGCCCATCCGGGCGAACGGGCGTGGCTGAAGACCCATCTTCCCGCCTACCGGGCCCGATTGGCCTCCGACCCGGTCGACGCGCTGCTCGTCCCGGCCGCGCTCGGGACCACGTGGAACGCCGACTTCGTGACCCCCACGCCGAGGGGCGACGGCGAGCGGAGCTTCGAGGAGGAGCTGTCCCGGATCCGTGAGACACCGCCCGCGGCCGCCGTGGCGGACCTGGCGGTGTCGCTCGGCGGACCGGTCCCCGAGCCACTGACCTCGGCGGCCGATCTCCCTTCCCGGATGGCCGAGTTGCTCACCTGGGTGTGGCGGGAGACGGTTCTGCCGACCTGGCCGCGGCGTCGGCGGATCCTGGAGGCCGATGTGCTGGCGCGCACGGCGCGGCTGGCCGGGGGAGGCTGGGCGGCTGCCCTCGACGAGCTGAATCCGGGGCGGACGCGCTGGCTGGGCGACGGCCGCCTCCAGGTCAACTCCCGTGACTATCCGCCGCGTTCGGTGACGGGCGGGCAGCTGGTCCTCGTGCCGGTCACACCGAGCCGGGGGTGGGTGTCCTGGGAGGGGACGGAGCGGTTCGCGATCGTCTATCCGTGCGCCGGAGTCCTGGCCGGGGCGGACGGCCCGGCCGTCCCCGAGGCGCTCGGCGCGCTGCTCGGGAGCGCGCGGGCCGGGGTGCTCGTACGCCTGGAATCGCCCCTGTCCACCAGCCAGTTGGTGGCTCTGACGGGACAGGGGCTGGGGTCGGTGGGGCGGCATCTGAAGGTACTGCTCGACGCCCGGCTGATACGGCGGAGAAGGGCGGGCCGCTCGGTCCTCTACGACTGGACGGAGGCCGGGACGGCGCTGGTTCGGGCGCAGGCCCCACGGACACGGACGACGTAGACGGCGTGCTCGACGCGGGTCGGGGCCGTCGCCGGGCGTACGGGCGCACGCGGCGGCCCCCGCTCCGGCACTCTCGGGTCGGGGGCCGTTCGGTGACGGGGCGGATCAGACCTTCAGGGCCTTGATCGCGGTCGGTGCGTGGCCGGGCTCCGTCGCGAGCTCCTCGAACTCGGTGACGTCGCTCATGTCGACCGTCTTGCTCATCGCGATGTTGGTGATGCGCTCCAGGATCACCTCGACGACGACCGGGACCTGGAACTCGACGGCCGTCTTCTTGGCCTGCTCCAGCGCCTCGCCCAGCTCGCTCGGGTCCTCGACGCGGATCGCCTTGACGCCCAGGCCCTCGGCGACCTTGACGTGGTCGACGCCGTAGACGCCGATCTCCGGGGTGTTGATGTTCTCGAACTCGAGGTTGACCTCGAAGTTGATCCCCAGGCCGCCCTGCGCCTGACGGATCAGGCCCAGGTAGGCGTTGTTCACGAGGACGTGGACGTAGGGGACCTTGTGCTGGGCGGCGACCGCCAGCTCCTCGATCATGAACTGGAAGTCGTAGTCGCCGGAGAGCGCGACGACCGGGGTCTCCGGGTCCGCGGTGGCGGCACCGATGGCGGCCGGGATGGTCCAGCCGAGCGGGCCGGCCTGGCCGCAGTTGATCCAGTGGCGCGGCTTGTAGACGTGCAGGAACTGCGCGGCCGCGATCTGCGAGAGACCGATGGTGGTGACGTAGCGCGTGTCCGGGCCGAAGGCCTTGTTCATCTCCTCGTAGACGCGCTGCGGCTTCATCGGGATGTTGTCGAAGTGCGTACGGCGCTGCAGGGTGGCCTTGCGCTCCTGCGCGGAGGCGGCCCAGGCGGAGAAGTCGGGGAGCCTGCCCGCGGCCTTCCACTCCTTGGCGATCGCGACGAAGAGCTCCAGCGCGACCCTGGCGTCGGAGGCGATGCCGAAGTCGGGGGCGAAGATCTTGCCGAGCTGGGTGGGCTCGATGTCGACGTGGACGAACTTCCGGCCCTTGGTGTAGGCCTCCATGTTGTAACCGGTGTGACGGTTGGCCCAGCGGTTGCCGATGCCCAGGACGAAGTCCGACTCCAGGAATGTCGCGTTGCCGTAGCGGTGCGCGGTCTGGACGCCGACCATGCCGGCGGCCAGCTCGTGGTCGTCCGGGATGGTGCCCCAGCCCATGAGGGTGGAGATGACGGGGATGTTCGTCAGCTCGGCGAACTCGACCAGCAGGTCGGAGGCGTCGGCGTTGATGATGCCGCCGCCGGCGACGATCAGCGGGCGCTCGGACTCCAGGAGGAAGTTCAGGGCCTTCTCGGCCTGCGCGCGGGTGGCCTGCGGCTTGTAGACCGGCAGCGGCTCGTACGTCTCCGGGTCGAACTCGATCTCGGTCAGCTGGACGTCGATCGGCAGGTCGATGAGGACCGGGCCGGGACGGCCGGAGCGCATCAGGTGGAACGCCTGCTGGAAGACACCGGGGACCTGCGCGGCCTCCAGGACCGTGGTGGCGGCCTTGGTGACGGGCTTGGCGATCGTGGCGATGTCGACGGCCTGGAAGTCCTCCTTGTGGAGCTTCGAGACCGGGGCCTGACCGGTGATGCACAGGATCGGGATGGAGTCCGCGATCGCGGAGTACAGGCCGGTGATCATGTCGGTTCCGGCGGGGCCGGAGGTACCGATGCAGACACCGATGTTGCCCGCCTTGGCGCGGGTGTAGCCCTCGGCCATGTGGGAGGCGCCCTCGACGTGGCGGGCGAGGGTGTGGGCGATGCCGCCCACGTTCTTGAGCTCGCGGTAGAAGGGGTTGATCGCCGCGCCGGGCACGCCGAACGCGTTGGTGACGCCTTCGCGCTTGAGGATCTCAACGGCCGCTGCGGCGGCGGTCATACGAGGCATGGAGGGCTCCTGCTTCGGCCAGGCGGAAACGGGTGCACCACCGGCTCGTGGGCTCGTTTCCGTATTGCGGAAGTATTGTTCTGCTATGTGGAAGCAATGTAGGTCGGGGGGTCGAGAGTCGTCAAGGGAGCGGGGTCGGACGTTGGCCGAACTCACTCCCCTCGCGTGGCGGATTGGTGGACTATGGGGTCGGGAAGACAGGGGGTTCGGCGTGGGGTTCGGTGTGGGTGACTCGGTTCCGGTGCGGTGCCCGGAATGTCTCCGTACGCAGCCGTACGCGGCGCCCGTCTTCCCCTGCGCCTGCGGCACCCCGGTCGTGCCGCCGGTACTCACGGGGGCGACGGGCGAACCGGTCACGCACCGCAACTGGACGGACGAATGGGTCACGGTCCGCTGCACCGCCTGCGGCCGTGAGGACGAATGGCCCCACCCGGAGCTCGGCTGCAGCTGCGGAACGGTCCTGCGCGTTCCCGTGAGCCCGCCGGACGGCGGATCCACGGCGGGCGGCGGTACCGGTACGGCTTCCGGTACGGGCCCGGGAACGGGTACGGCTCCCGGCACGGCGACGGACGGCCCTACCGGCCATGGCGTGGGCGCCGACACGAGCGCCGGCCCCCGTGGCCGGGACGCGGGCCCGACCACGGACGCCGCCCTGGGCGGGTGGCCCGAGAGCGACCACGACCCCGGCCACGGGACCGGCGCCGAGGCACGCGGCGACGCCGAGTCGACACCGGGGGGCTGGTTCACGCCGAGGAGCACGACGGGCGGCGCCGGTGCCGGTACCGGCACCGGCGGCATCGGCGATCCGGGCGGGATCGCCGATGCCGGCAGTACCGGGCACACGGCCCGGGGTCGCGCGGGCGGTGGGGACACCGGCCCCGGAGGCGACCCGTACCCACCGGACGGGCCCTTCGAGAGCCGCGCCCACGCCACGCCCGGAAAGAGTGGCCACCGTCCCTTCGCCGAGCGCTACCCCGCGCACACCCCGCTGCCGCCGACCGCCCGGCACCCGGCCCCGCCGAGGCCGTCGTTCCGGCCCATGACCATCCGCACGGCCCGGGACGCGGTCGCCACGTCGGCCGGGTATCTGCGCTGGCTGGGGTTCCGGGACGTCGTCCAGCCCGAGGAGCGGTCCGCGTCCGGCGTCGACCTGCGGGCGCCCGGACTCGTCGCCCAGGTCGACCCGAGCACCCGCCCCACCACCCTGCGGGCCGTCGAGTGCCTCTGGCTCAACGGCCTCAGCAACGCGGCGGTGAGCGTGTTCTTCTCCCTCGCCGGTTACACCCCGGAGGCCCGGTCCCGCGCCGACGAGCTGGGCATACCGCTCTTCGTCCTGGACCTCACCGGCACGCCCCAGCCCGTCAACACCCCCGCCGACGAACTGATCACCACCGGCGCCTAGAGGGTGCCGGGGGACTGTCGGTGTGGCCCGCTACGGTCTCGGACATGGGTAACCACTTCCAGACCGTCGTCGACCTCGACGCCACCGCCGCACAGGCCCCCACGCTCGCCCGGCACGCCCTGGAATGGCTCGTCACGGAGGGGATCGTCCGGGCCGAGCCGAGCGACTGCGTGCTCGGCGCGCCCCTCGGGCATCCGCCCGGCCCGCGCTGGGCGTCGGCCGTCGCGATCGAGGACCGGGAGCCGTGCGGCGGCCTGCGGATCGAGGTCGGGCGCACGGCCTTCCACGGCGGCCAGGGCGACGCCCAGTACGCCACCTGCCCCCACTGCGCTTCGCGTACCGCGCTGTACACCGACGACTGGGACCACGTGGAAGGCGCCTCTGAGCCCTTCGACCGGGCCATGTCCGCCTGGCGCGCCACGGGTTCGGCGACGGTCGACTGCGTCCACTGCGGGCGGGCCGGCGAACTGGCCGACTGGACCTGGGCCGACGACTTCTACGCGTTCGGACACCTCGGATTCGAGTTCTGGGACTGGACCGAGTTCGACCCGCGCTTCCTCGACGCCTTCGCCGCCGCGCTCGGCGGTCATCGTGTCGTCCGGGTGTGGGGGAAATACTGAAGCCGGCCCCCAGCTCAAAATAACCTCAGATTTCGGCCATTCACGCGTGATGATCACCCTACGCCGGGCACAACACCTTCGGGGGGTGTTGCGTCATGGGGGCGGACTCGTGGTGGTTCATCGGCGCGTCCTGCGCACAACTGCTCTGCGCGCTCGTCCTGTTGCGAACGCGCAGCCCGCAGAGGACCGAACTCGCCCCGCAGGCACTGGCGTTGCTCAGGGGCGGGCGACGTGCGGCGGTCGTCGTGGCCCTCGTCGCACTGCACCAGCGCGGGGCCGTCACGGCCGGCCGGAAGGGAACGATTCGGGCCAACGGCGGCCCCGGCCGGACGCGTGACCCCGTGCAGCTGGGCGTGCACAGTTCGCTGCGCCGTGCCCTGGGGCTGCGTGTCCTCGCCTCGCAGCCCCGGGCCCGGCGGGCCGTGGACGCGCTGCGGGCCGAGCTCGGCCGGGAGGGGCTGCTGCGCCCGCAGGGGCGCCTGCTCGTCGCGCGCACGCTGCTCGTGGACACGGTGGTCACGGTGATGACGGGCCTGGTCGTCACCGCCCCGTCCGGCGCGGGGCTCGCGCTCGCGCTCACTCTCGGGGCCGTACCGGCCGGCGCCGCGCTCGCCCTGCTGTTCCTGCCGCCGACGACCCGCGCCGCCCGCCGGCTCCTCGCCGGGCTCCGCGAGCGGCACCCACTGCCCGCGCATCGGCGCGAGGTGACCGACGGCAACCTGGTGCTGCTGTACGTCGCCCTCTACGGTGACCCGGCGCTCGCCCTGTTCCTGCCCCGCTTCTCCCGCGACGGCGGGCTGCTCGGCCGGGGCGGCGGCACGGACGGCTACGTGACCGGCCGCGGCTGGTTCGGCGCAGGGGACGTGGTCGGCGGCAGCGCAGGCGAGGCCGGAGGCGGCAGCGGAGGCGGAGGCGGCTCGGACTGAGGGCGCGCCATACTCGTCGTATGCGCATCAGAGCGGCCGCACCGGCCGAACTCCCGCTGCTCCAGGACATCGAGCGCGCCGCGGGCGAACCCTTCCGTTCCCTGGGCATGGCGGTCATCGCCGACGACGAGCCCCTGCCGCTGGACGTCCTGGACACCTACCGCCTGGCCGGTCGCGCCTGGGTGGCCGCCGACGAGACCGACCACCCGGTCGCCTACCTGCTGGCGGACACCGTCGACGGCGCCGCCCACATCGAGCAGGTCTCCGTGCACCCGGCCGCCGCCCGCCGGGGCATCGGGCGCGCGCTCATCGAGCACCTCGCCGCGGAGGCGGCCGCGTGGGGTCTCACGGGGCTGACGCTGACGACCTTCACCGAGGTCCCCTGGAACGCCCCGTACTACGCCCGTCTCGGCTTCCGTCCGCTCGCCGAGTCCGATCCGGAACTCACCGCCGGCCTGCGCGCCATCCAGCGGGCCGAGGCCGCCCACGGTCTGGCGACCTGGCCCCGCGTCTGCATGCGCCGCGAGCTGGCGGCGGCGCCCGCACTCCGCGCCGTCCCACCGCCGCCGCAGCCCGCGCCGTCCCCGTAACCCGCGCCGTCCCCGTAACCCGCGGGCCCGCCCGGCGGTGCGGCCCTCACCCGTACCGCTGCCGCAGCTCCACCTTCCGTACCTTCCCGCTCACCGTCATCGGGAACTCGGCGAGGATCTCCACCCGGCGCGGGATCTTGTAGTGCGCCAGGCGGTCGCGGCAGTAGGCGGCGATGTCGTCCAGGCTCGGCGGGTCCGCGGGGTCGCGCGGGATCACGCAGGCCAGGATCTCCTCGCCGTAGCGGGGGTCGGGGACGCCGACGACCTGGACGTCGGCGATCTTCTCGTGCCCGTGGAGGAACTCCTCGATCTCGCGCGGGTACACGTTCTCGCCGCCCCGGATGATCATGTCCTTGATGCGGCCGACGATCTGGACGTAGCCGTCCTCGCGCATCACGGCGAGGTCGCCGGTGTGCATCCAGCGGCCCGCGTCGATCGCCTCGGCGGTCTTGTCCGGCTCGTTCCAGTAGCCGAGCATCACGCTGTAGCCGCGGGTGCACAGCTCGCCCGACTCCCCGCGCTCCAGGGTGAGGCCGGTGGCCGGGTCGACGATCTTCACCTCCACGTGCGGCATGACCCGGCCGACCGTCCCCGTCCGGCGCTCCAGGTCGTCGTCGCGGCGCGTCTGGGTGGAGACGGGCGAGGTCTCCGTCATCCCGTAGCAGATGGACACCTCCGCCATGTTCATCTCGGCGACGACCCGCTTCATGACCTCCACCGGACAGGGCGAGCCCGCCATGATCCCCGTGCGCAGGGAGGAGAGGTCGTACGAGGCGAAGTCGGGGAGGCCCAGCTCGGCGATGAACATCGTCGGTACGCCGTACAGCGAGGTGCACCGCTCCTCCTGGACCGCGCGGAGCGTGGCCGCGGGGTCGAAGGAGGGGGCGGGGATCACCATGCAGGCGCCGTGCGAGGTCGCCGCCAGGTTGCCCATCACCATGCCGAAGCAGTGGTAGAAGGGCACCGGGACGCAGATCCGGTCCTCCTCCGAGTAGGCGATCATCTCGCCCACGAAGTAGCCGTTGTTGAGGATGTTGTGGTGGGAGAGGGTCGCTCCCTTGGGGAAGCCCGTCGTGCCGGAGGTGTACTGGATGTTGACGGGTTCGTCGCAGGAGAGCGTCGCCGGGCGCAGCTCCCCGGCCGTACGGGAGAGGAGTTCGTCCCAGCTCGCGTCGCCGAAGTAGACGGTCTCCCGCAGCTCCGGGCAGTCGGCCTCGACCTGCTCGACCATCGCCCGGTAGTCGCTCGTCCGGTGCGTGAGCGAGGCGAAGAGCATCGAGATACCCGCCTGCCGGAGCACGTACTCCAACTCATGGGCGCGGTAGGCCGGGTTGATGTTGACCATGACGGAGCCGATGCGCGCGGTGGCGTACTGGACGAGCACCCACTCGGCGCAGTTCACCGCCCAGATCCCCACCCGGTCGCCCTTGGCCACCCCGCTGCCGAGCAGCGCGTCCGCCAGCCGGTCCACGTCCGCGCCGAAGCGCGCGTACGTCCAGCGGCGTCCGGTCGGCACGTCGACGAGTGCCTCGCGCTCCGGCCAGGTCGCGACGGCCCGGTCGCGGTTCGCTCCGATCGTGTCGCCGAGGAGCGGGACGGGGCTCGCGCCGTGCGCGTAGGAGAGGCTCATGCGAGGTCCCCTTCCGCGTACTCCGTGCCCTCGCCCTTCGCCGTACGCTCGCGCAGCTCGATCCGGCGGATCTTCCCCGAGACCGTCTTCGGCAGCTCGGCGAACTCGATGCGACGCAGCCGCTTGTACGGGGCGAGCACGGCGCGCGAGTGGGCGAAGAGGGCCCGTGCGGTCTCCTCACCCGGCTCCCAGCCCTCCGCGAGGACGACGTACGCCTTCGGGACGGCGAGCCGCAGCGGATCGGGGGCCGGGACGACGGCCGCCTCGGCCACCGCGTCGTGCTCCAGGAGCGCGCTCTCCAGCTCGAAGGGGCTGATCTTGTAGTCGCTTGCCTTGAAGACGTCGTCGGCGCGCCCGACGTAGGTGATGTATCCCTCGGTGTCGCGGGAGCCGATGTCGCCCGTGCGGTAGTAGCCGCCCGCCATCGCCTCGGCTGTGCGTTCCGGGTCGCCGTGGTAACCGGTCATCAGTCCGACCGGGTCGTTCGACAGGTCGAGGCAGATCTCGCCCTCCTCGACGTCCGCCTTCCCGCTCACCGGGTCGACGAGCGTGACCCGGAAACCGGGGCTCGGACGCCCCATCGAGCCCTCCTTCAGGCGCTGGCCCGGGCTGTTGGAGACCTGGACGGCGGTCTCCGTCTGCCCGAAGCCGTCGCGGATGGTGACGCCCCACGCCCGGCGCACGGACTCGATCACCTCGGGGTTGAGCGGCTCGCCGGCCGCGACGACCTCGCGCGGCGGCTGCTTCAGCTGCGTGAGGTCGGCCTGGATGAGCATGCGCCAGACGGTCGGCGGCGCGCAGAAGCTGGTGACGCCGTTCCGCTCCATCTCGGCCATGAGGCGCGCCGGGTCGAAGCGCGTGTAGTTGTGGATGAAGACGGTCGCCTCGGCGTTCCAGGGCGCGAAGAGGTTGGACCAGGCGTGCTTGGCCCAGCCCGGCGAGGAGATGTTCAGATGCACGTCGCCGGGCTTGAGACCGATCCAGTACATGGTGGCGAGATGGCCGACGGGGTACGAGGTGTGGGTGTGCTCGACCAGCTTGGGGCGGGCGGTGGTGCCGGAGGTGAAGTAGAGCATCAGCGGGTCGTCGGCGCGGGTGACGCCGTCGGGCTCGAAGGTGTCGGACGCCTCGGACGCGTGCTCGGGAGATTCCTGGTAGGGGATCCATCCCTCGCGCTCGCCCCCGACGACGATCCGTGTGTACTCCCCCGGCACGTCGTCGAACTTGGCGGTGTCCTCGGCGCGCACGATCACGTGCCGGGCCCGGCCGCGCTCGACACGGTCGCGCAGATCGGCGGGGCCGAGGAGCGGGGTGGCGGGGATGACGACGGCCCGTAGCTTCATCGCGGCGAGGGCGGTCTCCCACAACTCGGCCTGGTTGCCGAGCATGACGATGATCCGGTCACCGGCCCGGACGCCCTGAGCGCGCAGCCGGTTGGCGGCCCGGTGGGAGCGGGCGGACATCTCGGCGAAGCTCAGCCGCGTCTCGGTGCCGTCCTCCTCCACGATGTGCAGCGCGGTCCTGTCGTTGCCGGCCGCGATGACGTCGAACCAGTCGAGGGCCCAGTTGAACCGGTCCGGGCGCGGCCAGGCGAAGCCCTCGTACGCCGTCTCGTAGTCCTCGCGATGCCGGAGCAGGAAGTCGCGGGCTGCCCGGAACCTCTCCGTCGCGGTGGTGGCCGTCATGTGTCCTCCTCGTTGCGGTTCCGGTCACGGACATCGTGTAATCAGTGACCCAGGTCTCACTACCCCCGTTCGGGGGTGAAGGAGTGGTCGCGTGCCTGAGCGGATCGAGCGGGTCGAATCGACGGAGATGCGGGCGGCGCTGCTGCGGATGCGCCGCACCACCGGCCTCGCCGTCGTCTTCGGCGGTCTGCTGCACGACGGACGCCGGCTGCGGATCGCGGAGTTGAACGGAACGCTGACTCCGGCGCTGCGGGGGCTCGCGATCTCGACGGGCAGCGGCCTGGGCGGGAGGTGCCTGGCGCTGTCGCGCCCGTGTGCCGTCGTCGACTATCCGTCGGCGCGGCACATCACGCACGAGTACGACGGCCCGGTCTCGGCCGAGGGGCTCCGCTCGGTGATCGCGGTACCCGTGGTCGTGCGGCGGAAGGTGCGGGGGGTGCTGTACGGCGCGCTGCGGGACGCGCTGCCGCTGGGCGAGCGCGTCTTCGACGCGGCGGTGTCGGCGGCCAGGGACGTGGAGCAGGCGCTGGCGGTACGGGACGAGCTGCGGGAGCGGGCGACGGCCCCGGCGCTCGGGCTGGGCGCGGGGCCCGGGCCGGGTGCGGGGCTCGGGCTGGGAACGGGGCCGGGGCTCGGGCTGGGAACGGGGCGGGGGCCGGATGGGACGCCGTCGTGGGAGGAGGTCCGCCAGGCGCACGGCGAGTTGCGCGAGCTGGCCCCGCGTGTCACGGATCCGGAGCTGCGGGCACGCCTCCTGGCGGTGTGCGGCCGCCTGGAGACGGCCTCGGCGGGCCCGGAACGTCCGGCGGGCGTGTCGCTCACACCGCGCGAGCTGGATGTCCTGGCGGCGGTGGCGACGGGGGCGACGAACGCGGTGGTGGCGGAGAGGCTGGGGCTGCGCGCGGAGACGGTGAAGGGCTATCTGCGCTCGACGATGCGGAAGCTGGGAGCCCACACGCGCCTGGAGGCGGTGGTGGCGGCGAGGAGGGCGGGGTTGCTGCCGTAGGGAGGGGTGTGGCGAGGGATCGTCGGGTCGTCTACGCGTCCACGACACCGAACTCGACCCCGAACGGAACCCCCTCCACGCCCACCACCCCGGCCCCCGCCATCCGCTCGGCCTCCTCCTCCAGGGCGGCTCGCTGGGCCTTCGTCGTACGGCCGAAGGGCTGGATGGTCGTCGTGGTGCGCTCCTTGGTCTCCTCCAGGCGCCACAGCCCGGCGACGAGGCCGTCGAGGAGGAAGACGGAGAAGGCCTGGTTCCCCTTCCAGGTGCGGCTCCTGGTCGCGGCGGAGACGAAGCGGGTCCGGTCGGCGTGGGAGAGAAGGAGGTTGTCGAACTCGGGAAGGAAGCGCGGCGGGGCCGGGGTGTCCGCGTCGGGGCGGGGGGCGTCGAGGAGGTCGAAGAGTTCGGCGCCGTGCTCGTCCTGGAAGGTGAGGAGCTGGGGACGCAGGCGCTCGAAGGCGTCGCGGAGCCGGGTGAGGCCGCACCAGGTCTGCATGTCCTTGACGGAGGCGGGGCCGAAGGCGGCGAGGTAGCGCAGGACGGTCGCGTCGGGGGCGGGGACGGGTTCGGCGGGGCGGCCGAGCCAGTTCTCGGCGGTGGTGAGGCGGACCTGCCCGCTCCGGCGCCAGAGGCCCCGCGGGGTGACCTGGACGAGGGGCAGGAGGCAGCGGGCGGCGACCGAGAGCGACTGGGGGTCGGCGTCGGGCCAGTGGACGAGGAGGGCCTCGCGGATCTCCTTGGGGGTACGGGGTGCCTCCTCGACAAGCTCCCGGGAGAGGGCAGCGAGGCGGTCGAGGTCGACGCCGTCGAGGCCCTTGCGGAACATGGTCAGCTCGCGAGCGCGGGCGGCCTGGAAGAGGGGCCGCAGGGTGAGGACGTCGTCGGCGGTGTGGGTGTGGATGGTGGAGCGCATCGTGACGATCCGGGCGACCGCGCGGGACTGCATGAGGTCGGAGAGGTGCTCGGGCCGGAAGCCGGAAAGCCGGGCGGCGAGGGCGTGGTACGGCGGCTTGGTGTTCTGCGCCTGGAGGCCGAGGAGGTGGGAGACGGCGTCCTCGGCGGACAGCGCGGCGGGCTCCAGGAGGAGCTGGCGGGCAAGCGTGGCACGGCCCAGGGCGCGGGTGGAGAGGACCGGGTTCGTGGGGGTGGAGGCCATACGACCACGCTAGTCGGAGTTGCGGACAGTCCTGGTCCGCAATGCGGAAGTCCAGGCCTGTGCTCATCGGCTGCCGTCGCCGAGCTACGCGGATTCACCCCGTATATCCTTCCTGGGAGCCACTGGCCCAGATCATGCATACGGAGATGGACCCCACGATGTCGGATCGTCGCCCCCGCGCATCCTGGCGCCGCCAGCCGGAACCGCCGGCGGCGCAGCACCCGGAGCCGCAGCCGTCCGGACCCGGTCCCGAGCAGGCGGACCGGCCGAGCGTGGTGCAGGCGACGCTGTACCGGGACGGTCGCAAGGTGGCCTCCCCCGCGACGCTCGCCGAGACGTTCCGCCAGCTGCGCGAACACCCGGACGGCATGGCGTGGATCGGACTGCACCGGCCGACGGAGTCCGAACTGCACTCGCTGGCCGGCGAGTTCGACCTCCATGAGCTGGCGGTCGAGGACGCGCTCGAGGCACATCAGCGCCCGAAGCTGGAGCGGTACGGGGACACGCTCTTCGTGGTCCTGCGCGCGGCCCGCTACCTGGACGCCCAGGAGGAGGTCGACTTCGGCGAGCTGCACATCTTCGTGGGCCGGGACTTCGTGATCACGGTCCGCCACGGAGCGGCCCCGGACCTCTCGGCGGTCCGCCACCGCATGGAGGAGGACCCGGACCTCCTGGCCCTGGGCCCGGAGGCGGTCCTGTACGCGATCCTGGACGCGGTCGTGGACGGCTACGCACCGGTGGTGGAGGGCGTCCAGAACGACATCGACGAGATCGAGACCGAGGTCTTCGGCGGCGACCCGGCGGTCTCGCGCCGTATCTACGAACTCTCCCGGGAAATGGTCGAGTTCCAGCGCGCGACCCGCCCGCTGGTGAGCATGCTGCACGGCCTGATGGCGGGCTTCGCCAAATACGGCACGGACGAGGAACTCCAGCGCTACCTCCGCGACGTGGCCGACCACGTCACCCACACCAGCGAACGCGTGGACGGCTTCCGCCAGGCCCTGACGGAGATCCTGACGGTGAACGCGACGCTGGTGACGCAGCAACAGAACGCGGAGATGCGGGCGTTGGCGGAGGCCGGTTTCGAACAGAACGAGGAGATCAAGAAGATCTCCTCGTGGGCGGCCATTCTGTTTGCACCCACATTGGTGGGAACGATCTACGGCATGAACTTCGACGCGATGCCGGAGCTGGACTGGACCTTCGGCTATCCGTTCGCAGTTCTGCTGATGGCGGCGGTGTGCTTGAGTCTCTACTTCGTCTTCAAGCGGCGGGACTGGCTGTAGTCGACACACCGGACCTAATGATCCACTTCGCGTCAGCGAACCATACGGGAGGGCCATTTCGAGGCCCTGGGGAGAATCTGGGGAGAATGCGCAGCGCTGGGGAGCGAACAACCGACTCCCCCCACCTGCGGCTGCCTGCCTCGTGTCGCGGGTTCCCGAACGTCGGGCCGCCATCGCGGCCGTCACTGAGAGTGGCGAATCCGGCTACCCCAAGGGTCATCGGCCGAGTAGCGGTCGCGCGACGAAAACGGGTGGCACAGCAGATGCCGTGCCACCCGCTTCTCACGCAAGGGCGAAGTCTTCCGGGACGTACTCGGGGAACGTCCCCAGCAGCCTGTCGATGGCTGCACGCCCCTTGCCGCCGGCCTCGGGCATGGAGTGAGCGTAGTGGTCGAGGGTGATGGTCGGGCTGGAGTGGCCGAGCCAGCGGGCGAGGGTGACGACGGACTCGCCGGCTTCGAGGATGATCGAGGCATAGGTGTGGCGGAGGACGTGGAAGCCATCCTTCCGGGATGCCTTCCAGCGCTGCCCCTTCTCCCGCATGGGGATGACGCCGGCCTTCGCGAGCGCGGGCTTCCAGACCTCGACATTGAAGATGTTGGCCCGGATCGCGTTGCCGTACGTCGTGGTCAGGACGAGCGGGAACGTCTGCTTCTCCCGCTCGGGCTCCGGGCCGCCCCAGGGCAGCTCGACCTCGACAGCCGGGTGCTGCAGAAAATAGGCGGCCAGCTCCGCGGCGACCGACGGCGGCATGTCGACGATGCGTGTCTTCCCGCCCTTGGGAAGGGTGAAGTACAAGCGTCCACTGAGAAGTTGAACCTGCCGGCGGACACGGATGAGGCCGCGCTCGAAGTCGACGTCTTCCGGAGACAGGCCGAACACCTCGCCCTGGCGGAGCCCGCACCCGAGGGCCACCACGGCGGCGATCCGATACCGCGGGTTGATGACATCCCGGACCCGCTGCGCGGTCTCCAGCGGCCACGCCTCCCGCTGGTCCTCCGGCGCCTTGGGCCAACGCACCGACTTGGCGCGCATCGGGTTGCGGACAAGGCGCTTGTCGTCAATGGCGGTCTCGAAGACGTTCGAGAGGGTGGTGAGAATCTGGCGGGCGTAGCGGGGTGCACACTCGCCTTCGAGCGTGGCGATGTAACCGCGCAGGACGGTCGCGGAGACATCTCTCAGCGCCACCTCGCCGAGGTGCGGAAGGATGTGGAGGCGTACGCGCTCGTCGACGCGCTTGACGGTTCCGGGGGCACCGCGGACGCCAGCCTGCCAGTGGCGGGAGATGTAATCGGCCATGGTGATGGAGCCGTCACGTGGGTCGACGAACTCGCCGCGCTCGCTGTCGGTGCCAGCCCTGCGGAGCCACGCCTTGGCGTCCTCCAGCACGTCGAAGGACATGTCCCGGACACCGGGGATTCCGGAGACCCGGTACCGGGTGCCCTTCCCGTAGCGGGCGGTGCGCTCCCGTTTTCCGGTGACGGGGTCCTTCTTCTTGTTGATCCAGCGGTCTTCTATGTAGCCGGCCAAGTACTTCCTTTCAGGTAGGGATGGAGAGCTGTCGGCCCGGCCGCGTCAGGCGGTTGCCGATGAGTCGGGGCGACGCTGCGGCGCAGCCATCACGGGGTTCAGGGCGGGGTTGGAACGCGAGTCCGCCTGCTCTTGCTCGCGTATCCAGGCATCGAGGGCATCGAGCCTGTACGTCACACGCCCACGGGGGCCCATACGGAAGCTCGGCGGCCCCTGGCGACGGTGACGCCAGACGTAGAGCGTGCGGGGCGACAGGCCGAGGTATACGGCGGCATCGCCAACGGTCAGGAATGCCTTACGGACAACACTGTCGAGAGTGTCCGCGGTGGTTGAAGCCGACATCAGACATGTAGGCACAGGAGGTCCTCCAGGGGACATGAGGTCCATGGACAGTTGATGCAGGGGAGTGCAGACTCGCGCCGCACGGTCAAGGCGCGTGGGAACCGTTGTGGACCCGGAGTCAGGTGCCGGCTGCCCGTGTGGCGGGACGTGAATCACCGACGAAGGGGTGGGAATGAACGCCACCGTTCGAACTCGGCAGGCAGGGCGGGAAAGGGAAGCTGCGGAGGTTCGTGCGGGACGACAGCGCGGACTCGGTGCGGTTGAGGCGGGCGACGATGCTGCCGGCTTCATCGGCGTCAGCATCGTTCTGGTCATCGCCCGCCTGCCCAGGCCGGCGCGGACACCGTGAGGGACGTTGACGGACAAGAGGCCCCGCACTGACCCACTGGCCCCACGGGGGAATCACGTCCCAGCCGGCGAAGGGCCCGGCAGCAGGAACTCTCGGACGCGCGATTTCCTACGCCAGGCTCGCCTGTCGTATCGAGTAGGCGGTCAACGCCGCGGGGCCGCGCCGGCGCCTTCGAAGAGACCCGCGCGCTCGGCATACGTCCGACCGTCGGCGCCTACGGGCATAGCAAGGCGGCTTCCATGAGGTCGTAGGAGATCTCGCCCGACGGCCGGAAGCAGTGCGGGAAGCGCCGGGCGAGTGCAGGGGCGCTGACGCCCACCCACTCGGCCACCATGAACACCTCGGCGGCAGTGCGGTATCCGCCCAGCCATTTGGTAATCCGCGCGTCCCGGAGGCCGGACACGCGCCTGCCGAGTGGCGTATCGATCTCGTGCTCCGCCAGAACCGCCTCTCGGGCCTGACGCCACGCCCTCCGATAGACCGCACCGGACAGGGGCCGACCGCCTTCACCAGCGAACACCGCGTCGTCAGCCCGAAGGTCGTATCGAGCTATCTGTGCCTTCAGAATTCCGGCGAGCTCAGGACACGCCGGCACAACCCGTGGGACCGCCGACGTCCCGTCAGCCCCGCCCCTGCCGTTGCCACGCCGAGGGGGAATCACGAGGCCGCCCTCGTCTGCGTCAGACAGCTGGACGTCGCGGACCCTGAGCCCGAGCGCCTCCTGCGGCCTCAGCGCCGCAAAGGCGACGGACGAAAGGAAAGCGTACGTAGCGGGCCCGCTCCCCGGGCGCCGCCCAACCCACTGCAACAGGGCATCTCGCTGCTCTTCCGACAGCAGGAACCTCTCATCAACAAGGGCGACAGACACAGTCAGGAACTCCTCACAAAGGGACGTGACTACAACACGGCAGGGCCGTCTCGGCGTCACCGCCGACGAACACGTTCCATACTCCACAGAATTCCCGGTTAACCTAACCGGGGATTCTCTGCTATATATTCGCCGAGACGCCCGCCAGAGCCAGTCACGGACTGAGGCAACACATGCTCAGGGATATCGTCAGACCTGAATCTATTTTGGTCGCGTGACGACACATCAGCCTGACGGCTGACCCGACTCGCCTTCTCCTCACAGCTCTCGAATCGGTCTGATCAAGCTTGACATGCCCCTGCCTAGCGCTCCAGTGTCCAGCGCCCCGATGTCGTCTGCCAACGGCGAACTTGCCTAAAGGGAAGAGGATTTCGCACCCCGTCGACCCGCAAGCCTTCCTCGAGGAGGGCTCTTCCTGAACTTCACCGCCGCCTGGCCAATCGAGGAGACAGAGCCGCAGGGCTATCCTGGGAGAATCTGCCACGGTCACGGCCGGCGCAACGAAGATCCTGAAGCAGGGAAAAGAGCAACGGCCTCCGGAGCCGTATGCGCAGGTTCGAATCCTGCCGAGGGCACTGAGCGACTATTGATCAGAAACTCATGGGGTTCTCGTCCAGGACGTAGCGGACGTGTGGGTCGCTGGAGTAGTCGCGGACGATGTGCGGCTGGCGCTGGCGTCGGCGGAGGAAGCGGCGGGTTTCGGCGGCGAGTTCGGCTTGATCGCGGGCTCGGTGCTGCCGGGGCGGGCTGTGCTTGAGGTCGGCGTTGACCAGCTCGTCGGGGTTCAGGACGGGTGAGTACGGTGGGAGGAAGTGCAGTTCGACGTCGTCGGGGTGGGCGGCGAGCCAGTCGCGGACTTTCTTGGAGCGGTGGGCGGAGTGTCCGTCGACGACGAGGTGGACCTTGTGGTTGAAATGGCCGGCGAGCCGGTCCAGGAAGCGGCACATCACCTCGGCGGTGAAGCTCTCGGTGAAGACCATGAAGTGCATCCGGCCCTTGGTGCTGATCGCCGACATCGCGTTCACCGAGAACCGGTTCCCGCTCCGGCGCACCACGGGCGTCTTCCCCTTCTCTCCTCACGTGCGGCCGGTGACCTGGTCGGACCGGATGCCGACCTGGTCGGCGAAGAGGATCTCGCAGCCTTCGGCCTTCGCCTTCGCGTCGCGGATCTTCGGCCAGGTCTCCTGATGCCAGCGCGCCACGGCCTCCGGGTCCTGCTCGACGGCCCGCTTGTCAGGGCGCTGGAAGGAAAGCCCCCACCGCTTCAGGTACTTGCCCACCCCCGGTTCGGTCAGCCGCACCCGGTACAGCTTCGCGATCAGCTCACCCACCAGCCGCCGCGTCCACAACTGACCGACCCAGGTCTCGGGACCGGTGGTCGAGGACCGCCTGCCGCACAGCGGCCTGCACGGCCTCCCCGAGCACCTGGTGCACCCCGACCGGCTTGCCCCGCGGCCGCATGACCAGCGCCTCCCGCCCGCCGGCCAGCCACTTCACCCACCAGCCATCGACCGCCTTCAGCGACACCCCGAACACCGCCGCCACGCCCTCAACGGTCCCACCCGCCACCAACGCGGCCACCGCCCGCAACCGCAGACCCTCCTGCGCCGACGGCGACAGATACCGCGCGTCCCCCACCAGATCGCTCACACCCCACCAACGACCCAAAACCCAAACCGTCTCGGATCAATATGTCGGGGATCTTGGAGTTCTCGGGACGAGGGCTGTTGGCGCTTGGAACACTTCGGACGGTCCTGCGTAGTTCTGTCCTCCTGAGGTGACCAGTGTCCGTTCGTACCCGGTTCGGTGCGGTAGTTCCCGAGTTCACAGCCCAGATGGCGCGGGCCAGTAACCCCAGCGGCACCACGGCGATGTGGGTACGTGACCACCTCGATAGTCTCTGGGACGACAGGGACTTCGCTTCGTGGTACCCGAGCGATGGCCGCCCCGGACTCTCACCGGCCCCAGCCGGCCACGGTCTGTGTCCTGCAGCTTCTGCTCAAGCTCTCCGACCGGCAGGCGGCCAAGGCCGTGCGGTTCCGCGTCAACTTCAAGTACGCACTCGTGCGCCACGAGGCGCCGCTATTTCCGGGCGGGGGTGAAAGACCCCTGCCGCTGGCATGTCGCAGCAGGCTGGCGAAGCTGAGGGCAGCCTAACCGCGGAGACGCGCGGGAGGGTGGCAAGCAACCCTGACAACGACGGGACATACTGGTACTGCCAGACAGTACGGGCCCGGCAAGCGAGATGAGAAGCCGTACGGGAGGAACCAGTGCCCGAAGCCTCGTAACACTTGAACCGGCTCGAACCTGGTGGATCTGGGCCGGGTGCAGTGCGCGTGACCGCCCAATCGCGGCGGTCGCGACTCCGTCGCCAGTGAAGTGCGCTGGTGCGGAGGCCATGTTGAAGGTCTGCGGCGCAGGCATGGCGATGCTGCCGGGGTACAGCTGGGCGGCTCACTCGACAACCGGATAGCGGTGAACGTGGGAAGCGATCCGATGCCGCCCGAGGTCCGGCAGCCAGCCGGGCCGAGGGCAGGCCCGTCGTCGGTTGATGGCAGCGGATCGTGGCGGAGTCCTCGTAGTAGTCCCAGCGCGCGAGAGGCGCGTAACTCCGTTCGACTTGCAGGTTCCAAGATCGGTTGAGATACGGCTTCTGACGACCGGCATCAAAGGCAAGCCACTCCAGGAACTCACCCCCACCGAAAAGACCCTCAACCGGGCGCTGGCCGCAGCACGAGCGCCCGTTGAACGCGATGTCGCGCGTCTGCAGTCCTGGCGGATCTTCCGCAGGTCCCGGTGCAGCCCCAACCGCATGACGTCAATCGCCAAGGCCATCCTCACCCTGGAGCGTCGGCGCTGAAGAAGCTCAATAAGAGCGGAAACCGGTCGGCCGCACCGAGAACTGCAGCGTCCTGGCGACCAGCGCGGCCACTTGCTCGTCGGTGACCGACAACGGACCGCCCGAGCGAGTCATGTGCCCTGCCCCAGGCCGACGATGCGGCCCACCGCATGCGCGGTCGAACCGAACCGGTCGGCCACACCCTTGTTCGAAACACCTTCGCACAAGCCAGGGTGCCCCCGCACCTCAGAGCCGGAATGACAGGCGATCGAGCCTCTCTGCAGCCCGCTACCTCCCTCGCCTGCCCGGCATTTGAGGTTGGTGCGGCGAACTCGGCGGCTCCACCGCAGGTGGCCGAGAACCGGCAGGTAGCCCGCCTCCGTATCGGAGTTTGAGACGTGCCCTACATCTCGAAGGGTTCGTCGTCATCGCAGTCGCCTGTGCACAGGTTCACGTCGTGACCGATCCCCGGTCATTGGCAGGTACTCAACAGAAAGAGATGTGGACATGAGGATCAGAGCTTTCCTTCTTGGTGTTGCGAGTGTGGGACTCGTGCTCGGCACGGCGGCCTCCCCGGCACTGGCTTCTGGCGGAGAAGTTCAGGCCAGCGCCTGCGCGAAGTGGGGTCCGACCATCCAGTTCGACCCGATCAGCCGGGAGGTCATCGCGTACGGCTCGTCGTCCTGCGACTTCTCGCTGACGATCAGGCACGACAAGACGTTCCAGTCGGACCCGGTTCTTTCGCGCGGCTACTTCTCGGCGAATCAGGGAGGAAGTGTTTCCTTCCAGTGCCAGAGCTCAGGCGGTAGCGACGGAAACGTCTATGCGATCGTCACGGACGCGAGCGGCAGTGCGGAGACGAGCAGGATCTCCGTGAGTAACTGCCTCTGATTTCTCATTCATCGCGAGGGTCGGCTCTACCGCCACTGGCAGTAGAGCCGACCCCATTCGGATCTGTTCGTTCGCTGCCCTTTGGAGGGGCTGATGAAGCGTATAAGTGCTTATAGGAGAGGCGGAGGCCGGCGCGCTGCCGGGCTTGTACTGGCCATGGCATTGGGTGCGGGCATTGCACCCTGGTCGATCGCCTCGGCTGCGGCTGATGAGGGAGGTGGGGATACTCCTACTTTGACGGAACAGGCACCCGGTGGCATATCGGTGTCCGGTACGTCAGGGCAGGTGGACAGTAAGCAAGGCGTGTTCGGGCAGTCTTATCCATTCACACTACCGAAGGGGCGGATGGGTTTCACGCCCTCGCTTGGTCTGCAGTATTCGTCGACCGGCGCTGTTCATGGCGGGATTGCCGCCGGATGGACATTGTCGGCTCCGGCGATCAAGGGTGACAGGCGAGCCGGATCTCTGAAGTTGGCGAACGCGTTTGGTTCGGTTCCGGCCGACCCGAAGCACTTCCGGGCGCCGGACGGAAATGAGCTGGTGCCTGTTGATGGGCTTCCGGTAATCACCGGCGCGAAGGGTTTCCGGTCCGTCCACGACCAGAGCTACGCCCGGTATGAGTATCTGGGCAATATCGCGAGCAATCCGTACTGGTGGCAGGTACTGACATCGGACGGTGTGACCCGGTTCTACGGCAAGAAGAGTGACCACCCGTACACGTACGCTCCGTTGGTCGCGGAGACCACGAAATATGGGGATCGGATCAGCTACTCGTATGTCACAGTGGACAAGGACGGCGAGCCGCCGGCGACTACGGATGTTCCGCTCGGATTCCAACTGAGCCGCATCGACTACCAGGACCCGGACGACAACACATACGCCTCGGTGATCTTGCAGTACGCCGCCCCGACGTACTGCAACAGCACCCAGGATGTCCAGGGCTCGATTCCCCTGGGGAGTCGACTCGACTATAGCCTCGGCTTCGGGCACCTGACGGGCGGCGGTCGCCTCGACTTCGTGTCGACGTGGCGTGATGCCGATGGCGATCCGGCGGCGCCCAAGCCTGGTGAGCCTGTGTGGGCGAAGGTTCGTGAGTACGCCCTGACGTACGACGCGACGACGGAGTGCGCCAACCAGTCGGCGACTCCGTTTCGGCAGCTGAAGTCGGTCCAGGAATCGGCGACTTCGCCGAACGTGCCGGTTGGTCAGCCCGGATATATGACAGTTAAGCCGCCGGTGGAGTTCACCTATGGCAAGGCCGAGGCTTATACCCGTCCGGACCAGTTCGAGGCGGAGCAGCCGCTGGGTGCGCCGTTGCCCAGGGACGGGCGTATGGGCGGCACGAAGTGGGTGGATGTCAACGGTGACGGTCTGGTCGATGTTCTGTCCCAGAGTGAGGGCAGTTGCCAGTATGACGTGCGGATCAACCGTGGTGGTGGTGTCTTCGATCTGAATCCGGCTGATTTTGCCGGCCTTGACATGAGTTTTGTGACGGCTGATGTTCCGGTGCAGCCGGGGGACCATTATGAATGCCGGGGAGGCGCGGGTCTGCTCTGGGATCCCAGCGAGGGTGCTGGTCCTGGTGTGCAGCCGATGGCGTGGGTCTCGAACGGATTCCAGGACATAGACAAGGACGGGCTGCCCGACATCGTTGCCCAGCCACGGGCGGAGGTGTGGGCGAGCAGCAACGGCCCGGGGGTGATCACCTCCGAGCACTACTACGCGAGTACACACGATTTCCCCAAGGCGGGGCAGGGCGACAACTGGCATTGGGAGAAGGGGGCGTCGTTCAGCGACAAGGACGACACGTTTGCCTTCAAGGAGTGTGAGGGCGGCTGCCAGCTGAACCCGTACACGCAGCGGCGCTGGTATGTGTACTACAACCAGGGCGACGGGACTTTCAACACCACTCCCGAGGTACGGAATCCCACGCCTGCTGGTGCGTATGTCCCCCGGGCAGGGGCTGACGTGAGTGGCCAGACGAGCACGGCGTCGGTGTCGACGATGGATATCGACGGCGACGGCCATCTCGACTTCCTCGGTGACCACGGTGACCAGACGACGGCGACCACGCCACTGCGTCGGGGCAACCAGAGTGGTGATTTCGACAGTGAGGTCACGGCTGACTGGCGGCTGGGTTACAAGGAGTTCAACAAGCAGGACCGTGTGAACAGCCCCGATTACTTCTTCCGCGCGGTCTGGACGCAGAACGCGAGTCTGGTCGACTTCAACGGTGACGGTCTTCCCGACCAGATCCATGAAGAACACCGGCCCGACTTCTTTCCCAGGACGAATCTATACTTGAACCGGGGTGACGGGTTCGGGAAGGACGGCCTAAGGGACGCCGGGCTGAAGGACACGTTCGGCGAGGAGACCGCCTATCTGTGGCGCGGTGCACTCTCCGACTCGCCCCCCTACGGGGGAATGGAGTATCCCGCTGACAGCACCACCACCCGTCGTATGGTCGATTTGGACTATGACGGGCTGCCCGAACTGGTGACGTATCAGCCGGCCGGTGACGGGATTCCGGCGACGTACCGGATCTATCACAACGGTGGTACGGGGTTCGTGCTCCTGCGAGCAATCGAAGGACCTCAGGTTGCCCGCTATTTCACCGGCGTGTCGACTGACATGATCGCCCCGCTCTACGATTACGCCAAGATCACGACCTCGTTCGCCCGGGACATCAACGGTGACGGTCTTCTCGACCTGGTGGGCGACCCGGACCGGGACGGCAACCCCGGTGTCCGGCTGGCCAAGCCGGTGCTCGACACCTCGGCCGACTACGCCGCCCCCGCGCATCTGCTGCGAACCGTCTCCAACGGCTACGGCGCGAAGACCACCATCACCTACGAGAGCCGCCCCGACATCGGCCGCTGGGTGGTCGGGAAGGTCGAAACAGACCCGGGTCAGGGCGACAAGTCCGGCACCATGTACACGTACGGCAAGGCGGTCAAGGGCAAGGACGCCTATGCCCGCCTTGGCTTCCGCGGTTTCGAGTCGGTCCAGACGGTGAACTTCGGTGACGGGGTCGCCGCCGCACAGCAAGGGGCGGTGCACACCACGTTCGGATACATCGAGAGCCCACGGGGCCTGCCCACGCGCACCGTCAAGGCACTGGGCGCTGAGGCATACGATCCGCAGACAGAGCAGAACGTGATCAGCGTCGCCGATCACGGCTATTTCAAGCGAATCCTGCCCAGGGCGGTCCGTCCTGACGGCATGTCCCTGGCCTACTCGTTGCGCACGATGCTGCCTTACACCACAGACAGCTACATCTGCGCCACGGCGGACGGCGAGACGACCACCGCGTGTGTGAGCGCGGCGAAGAAGCTGTCGCACAAGTCCGTGGTCGAGTCCGTCTACGCGGACGTGGCCGGTCAGCAGGAGTTTGTCGCCGACCGCGTCAAGGCCACGGAGTCGACCTTCACGAACACCCAGGGCCAGCAGGAAACCATGCGCTCTTCCGTCACCGTGCAGGCAGCCTGGGGCCCGGCTGTCTACCGCATGGCGATGTACGACACCAAGCAGGAACGTGTCCTGGACGGTGTGACCGAGCAGACCGGTGCGCAGCACTACCGCTACTGGGATGGCTACGGCAACGGAGGCACCTATGAGTTCCTCAAGACCGTGACCGTCGATGACGGGTCGGGCACGGCGGCGACGTCGTTCATCGAGCCGTACTTCGCGGGTGCCGCCATTGGGCAGGTCCACAAGGTGTGGCAGGCCGAGCAGTACGCGAAGGACGGCACGGGCGGCGCATACAGCAACGCCACCTACGACGGGTTCGGCATCAACACGGTGCGGACCGTGAACGAGGCCGGGCACGTCGTGGAAGCGGTCACCGACTTGGGCACCGGAACGGTCCTGAAGACTACAGGGCCCAACTTCGCTTGCGAGGACGGCAGCAGCGCCGGCTGCACGTTCGACACCGCGGTGAAGGCGGAAGGCACCGCGGTGTCGGTGGACGGTTTCGGCCGGCCACTGACCGTGACACGGTCCTCGGTCAGCCCCGTCCCGGACGTGGTCGTCTCCAAGGCCACCTACGACGACGCAGCCGCCTACAACTCCGGCGGTACGGCGCTGGTGTCCACAACCTCCGAAACGCTGGGGGCCGCAGGCCAGTTCAGCCACAGCGTCAGTGAGATGGATGGTCTGGGCCGCACAGTTCGTACGGTGACCCAGCAGGACCCGCACCCGCAGCAAGAGACGCTGTACGCCTACGACGCGCTCGGCGGTCTGAAGAGTCACACCAGCCCGGACCCGGACGGGACCGGCACAGTCGGCTACACCTTCGAGCGTGACGCGATGGGGCGCGCCGTCAAGATGTCGGGTCCGAACCCGAAGTGGGGGTCAGGCACCACCACCGTGCTGGCCGAGGCCACCTACGAAGGTCTCGTGGAGACAGTGCGGCAGCGCGTCAGCGACTCCAGCCCGTACACCGAGAAGCGGATGGAACACGACCCGGCGGGCCGACTGGGCAAGATCGGCGAACGCAAGGCAGCTGGCACAGGCGATGCTGCCCTGGCCTTCACCACCTACGCCTATGACGGTAACGGCAACGTCGCGAAGATCACCGATCCGGACGGTGTGGTCACCGACCTGGTCCACGACTGGGCCGGGAACCGCACCCAGGTGACGTCCTCGGGCAAGCAGTGGTCCTACGGCTATGACCGCAACGGCAACCTGACCTCACTCACCGAGCCGCACCCGGCCGGGCAGACGGCCGCCTACACCCGTACCACCACCTACGACGACCTCAACCGGCCGGTCACCGAGACTCCCGCGGTGCGCGATCTGACTCCCGAGGAGCAGACCGCGTTCAAGACCGGGGTCACCCGCCACTTCTACGACAGTGCCCACTCCTCACTGACCGGAGCGGACACCGTCCAGCAGATCGGACGCCCCTCCTACACCACCAGCCCTGTCGGCACCACCGTCCACCGCTACAACCACCTGGGCAACGCGGCGGGTATCAGCCAGACCCTCACCGAAACCGGAGGCCTTCCCGCCACCACCGAAACCCAGCACCAGTCGATCGTCAGCACCCCGACTGGACTCACGCACTCCGCCCAGTTCAGCTCAAGCAGCGGTCATAGCGGCTCCACCGTCGTCTACGCCTATGACCAGGCCGCCCAGCCACTGTCACTGAAGACCTGGGTGAACTCGACGAACATCAAGGTGGCCGAACTCACCCGTAACGCGGCCGGCCTGGTGACCGAACGCCGGGCCAACGCCAATAGCGCGCAAGGTTTCGCCTCACCGCGCATCGCCTTCGACCACACCACCGCCGGACAGCTCTCCGTCCAGGCGGTCTATCTCAACTCGACCACCCTCTACCGCAGCAGCTTCAACTACGCGGGCAACGGGCAGGCCGAGAACAGCACCGAGACGCTCCTCAACGTCCCGACCACCACAACGACCTACACCTATGACCACCGCCACCAGCTGACCGGAGCCACCCAGATCTCCGGTGGCGTCGGCTACAACGCCACCTTCGGCTACACCGACGGCGGACGCCTGGCCGAGGCGAACATCGGCAACAGCACACCCGCGGTCCGCATCAACCCGCGCAACGTCACCTACACCTACGACCCGACCAACCCCCAGCAACTGAACAAACTGACCAAGCCCGACAACACCGACTACGCCACCTACACCTACGACCAGGCCGGCAACACCACCACCCGCACCGTCGGCGGTGAAACCATCACCCAACGCTGGGACGGCCACGGCCGCCTCGCCCGCACCACCCGCGAAGACGGCTCCACCGAAACCTACTTCTACGCCGGCGCCGGCCCCGACCGCATCGCCGTCCAGCACACCAACCCGGCAGGAGACACCACCCAGGTCCGCCGCACCTTCGGCGCACTCGAAACCATCTACACCCCCACCAGCGACCCCGAATACCGCCAACACCTCACACTCGACGGCACCATCGGCCGCCTCGACGGCAACAGCACCCAGGCCACCCTCGAGTACTACTACACCAACCCCCAAGGCCACGAAGCCCTCGCCATCAACGCCACCGACGGCCGCATCATGCGCGCCGCCACCTACGGCCCCTACGGCGAACTCCTCACCCAACAACTCGACCCAGGCACCGCGGCAGGGAAGTACACCCGCGAATTCAACGGAAAAGAATACGACACCCACAGCGGACTCCACTACTACGGATACCGCTACTACGACCCCATCAACCTCCAATGGACATCCACCGACCCCCTCTACCGACTCGCACCCGACAGAAACCCCACCAACCCCCGCACCGCCAACCTCTACACCTACACCAACAACAACCCCATAGGATTCATCGATCCTGACGGACTCGCCCCGGGCGGTGCCGATGTCTCGATGTGGGACGAATCGACCTGGTTGACCTT
Source organism: Streptomyces sp. NPDC057271 (assembly GCF_042668715.1). Classification (NCBI taxonomy): domain Bacteria; kingdom Bacillati; phylum Actinomycetota; class Actinomycetes; order Kitasatosporales; family Streptomycetaceae; genus Streptomyces; species Streptomyces sp. NPDC057271. The sequence goes on along the minus strand of NZ_JBHUYJ010000019.1, from coordinate 9,503 downwards.
CGGATACTTCGGACCCAGTGGGTTCAATATGACGAAGGAGCAACGAGACGACCGGTTCGCCGGAGACGTCGAGGCACTCTCCATACACCTTGGCGAGTTGGGTCTGTCATTTGTTCCAGTGGCAGGTGACCTCTATACCCTGCACGTGACTGAGCCGGGGTCGAATGCACAAGCGTTGGCAGGCGCCAGTTATATGATGGTGCTCGTAGGTGCTGTCATTCCAGGCCCTATTGACAATGTCGCTTTCAGGGCAAGCAAGGGTGCCATCCTCACTGGGGATGACGTTGGAAGGGCACTTAGGTCAGCCCCTCACGGCACGGTGTTCGAGGGCGCCTATATTCCTAGGACCAGGCAACTTTACCTGCGACAGCAAGGAACGATGCCCGGTCATCATGGTGGCGATGCGCTACTGGGTAACCCTTTGAAGACGGCACACAAGGCAGACGGCTCACACCGGCATATGATGGGATTTACGGCGACGGTCACTGATCAGGGAACCGAAGTGTGCATGATATCTAATATCAACAGCTCGGGCTCCTGGCAGCAGTACGGGCACTCCAGCATTCTCTGGGAGGGCGAAGGGGTTGTGAATATGAGCAAAATCCCGCCGCGGGCAAGGAACCGGCAAAATATCATGAACGAACTTCAGTCCGTTTCCGGTACGCCCGCCTTCCAGACCCCTAGATCAATCCAGGAAGGCCTCTTCCAGGATTTGCTGGAAGAGGTGGGCCGAGCCAAGGCGAGAATACTGCTCCAGGGTCGCTAATTCCGGTGTGATATCCGCTTGCAGGCGGCCTTAGCCAAGAGCCTGGACCTCTCTCCAGGGAGGGCTCCAGGCTCTTGGCGAGCTGGAAAGCGCGTCCTTCAAACGCCCCCTCCTCAGGCTGATGCTACGCCGAACCAAACGTCTCCCTGCGAGCGTATAGGAAAGCGTTGGGGTCAATACAGGCCGAGGCGCCCTATGAGGTCTGAGCTCAGAGTGACTCAGCACCCCATAGGCGCCCACGATCTGAACTTCGACCGCCTTCAAGGACTGGCACATCGGAGAGGGTAAATGAATAGAATACTCACATGGTCGAAATGGGTGGCGGTGATGTGTGCAGCCGCGCTATGCGTCCTCAGCTTCGGAGGTGGCGCTGCTCTCGCCGGGGAGGGGGATTTCGCCACTTCCAGTGGAGAACCCGATACAACTGATGTAACTTCGCAGGGTATCCCGGATCCGCCGGAAAATGCACCGGAAATGCCCCCTTGTGATCCCTTTCAATGGTGGTGGGGAGTCACACATTACTGGGTCAGGTCCTGCGATCCGAATCCCGATACGCTGGGTTTGGCATATAGACTGTCCTATTATGTATCGAGTGACAGCAATACGGTAGATGAATTTGATGTCTGCGTCCCGAACATTCCAGATTCACCGCCGTTTTACGTCGGCTATCGACGTTCTACCGGACACGAGCCCGGCGACCTCGCGAATGCCACGTGGATGGGCACATGTGCACCAAAAGCTGATCCCCCGCAGGTAAACGTCACCGGGAGCGTCCTCACCAAAGACCCTGAGGGGCCCGAGGACTCACGAGCGCTAAGCGGAGCGCGGTACGAACTCTGGTATCGAGGAAAGGCCGGGGCCGGCACAGCGGTTGAGTGGCGTCCGGTCAAGGACGGTGTCGGCGGAAGCGGGAATCCCGTAACAGGGCATCTGAACGAGGCAGGTGAGTACAACCTCAACTTCATCTATCCCCAGGACTACAAGCTGCCCGACGACGGGACGCTCTGGGAAGGGTGCGAGGACTCAGGAACGCGCTACCTGAACTCACACGCCTGCGCAGCGTCCGACATCGTCCTCCGCGTCTACGCGCGAAACTCGGACGACTCGGCCCTCGTCAGGGCGATCGATGGTACAGATGGGGCAGCGGCCAACGTCGAGCTGGGGCGGTTCTTCGAACGGGCGCCGGGGAACGACGTGCATTTCTCCGACGAACCTGCCGCGTTCGCCTATCGCGCGATCCACAACGTGCGGGACCTGAAGGTGTCCAACAGTGCCGTTCTTCCCGTCACCATCCAGCTGAACGATTCGGGCGACAACCGGTACAGCTTCCTCACGCGGATCGCGAACCTCGACAAGGACTACGCGGCGTACTCCACCGCCGAGCACGAAGTGGGCCACGCGCTGGAGCATTACCTTCAAGGAACCGGCCTTGTCGGCGCCCCTGACTGTAATCCTCACAATTTCCACGCGCCGAGCAACCAGGAATGCGCCCGGCAGGAAGGCTTCGCGACCTTTGTCGCCGTGGCTGCAGAGCATTCGCCGGGCATGGATCCCCTCTACGTCAGCACCGAAGGCGCGGCCAACGTGGAGCGGTGCACGGTCCAGGGCACGGGATCTCCGTACCCGAGCAGCTGCTTCGGTGGTAGCAATGTAGAGGGCCGCGTGGCGGCCGCGCTCTGGGACCTGTACGACAGTACGTCAGCCCCTGTGGAATCCGAGAGGGGATTCACGGATTACTCCGAGAACTCCCTTGACGTGATCGCCGCCACTTGGGCTGCCGCCAAGCCTCGCGCTTTTGATGACTTCGAGAAGGCGTGGACTGCGGCAGGACATGTCAACGACAAGAAGACGATGTTCCTCAACACCCTCTCCTACGCCAAGCTGGTGGACAGTGCCGTCGCGGACACCACGGGCTCGTGGTCCAGTGAGAGCTGTGGCATCGCCTCCTGCGTCGGCGCGAACGTGCTCCGTTCGAACCGACAGGCGACGGACTCCCCGAGCAGTGTGGTGTGGAACGTCAATGTGGCGCTCAGTAAGGGCGTCTACGACCTCTGGGTCAACATCCCCGTCGCCGGCGAAGACGCGGCGGCCGTCTACCAGGTCACCACGGCCACAGGAACGGCACATCTGACAGTCGATCAGCAACAAGGTCCGGGCTGGATCAAGATCGGTGGGACGGAGGGCCTGGCGTTCGACGATCTCCAGTCCCTTCAGGTAACGCTCAGCAACGGCTCAAGCACACCGTATGCCGACCTCGTGGCCGACGGCCTGCTCATAGCTCCACGCAGCTGATTGCGGTCGGTGGCTCCATCCCCTCCGCCGCGAACGACGGAAAGGCGCTCCCCCATCTCCTGGGGGAGCGCCCTCGCTGCGCTACTTCGGTGGTGCCAATCGACTGCTGTCAGCGGGTCCGGTGCACGGCAAGGGTCACGTGGTACTCCGCGCCCGATCCCTTCATGACGATGGTGTAACGCTTGTGGTCACCGACATTCTTGATGTCGAGTGCGAGTCCCTGTTGGGTGAACTGGTAGGTGGAGCTGTCTATGAAGTCGTCGTCGCCGCCGAGCTGTCGGCCTCCGTCTTCCTCCCACGCCTCGATCTTGATGGTGTTGGCATAGGTGCCGGTGCTGTTGACCGACCAGGCGTCGTCGCTGCCGAACAGTACGTCGTCGGGGTAACTGTCGGAGTGGACGATCTTGGGGGTGATGGCTCGGTGGTAACGGTCAAGATGGTAGATGTCGCCGGCGTCGAAGTGCCCCATCGTGGCGGTGTACATGGTGTCGTACGACAGCGGTGAGTTCGGCAACGTCGTCTTCATGTAGATCTCATCCGAGTTGGACCCGCCGTCGAAGCTCGTCTCCGAGACGCACTTGATGGTGTCCACTTCGAAAACGTACCTGCGTGATTCGACAGGGATGTCGGCTGCTCCGGCGGAGGTCGGCTGCATGGCGGCGGCGAGTGCCGCCAGTGCGCCCCCGACGGCGATCCGCCGCCAGCCGATGGGGCGAGTTCTCTTCTTCATCCGGATTCCTTTCCTGTGGCCGTCTGGCTCGACTGTCTGTTCGCGTCGGAAATGCCCGTCAGTCCCAGTCGGTGGCCATCAGGGGGATGTGGGTTGTCTTGTTGGAGAAGGTCATCGACCGGTCCTGGACGGTGCAGCTGGCGATGAGTCGATCGGGCTGCGCGCCGGTTTCGGTGACGAACTGCGTCCCTCGCCACTGGACGTTGATCCGGTTGTAGTCGACATCCAGGAGCATCCAGCCGCGGTGTCCACTGGTCCACAGGACGTCGTCGTTCGTGGCCTTGATCTCGCCCGTACCGGGGCCCAAGCCGCCGTACGTTCGTTCTCCGTCACCTTCGGAGGTGATCGAGGAGGTGACCAGCTCGACCGCCCGCCGGTTGCCGTTCTTGTCCGAGACGTACTGGGCGAAGGCGTTGTGTACGTCCCCGGTCAGCACGACAGGGTTGCGCACACCCATTCTCACCAGGTCGCCCAGCACCCGCTGCCGCTCTGCGTCGTAGTTGTCCCAGGCATCCACGTTGAAAGCACCCGTGGGGTCCCAGCCGGCCATGACCACCTGCTGGGCCAGGAAGTCCCAACGGGCACCCCGGTAGTTCTGTCGCAGCATTTCCCTCTGCTGTGGGCCGAGCAGGTACCTGTTGGTGTCCTCTTCCCGCCCCGAGTCCTGGTCCGACCGGAACTGCCGGGTATCCAACAGGTGGAAGGAGGCCAACTTGCCCCAGGCGTGGTGTCCAGTGATGTCTATGCGACTGTTCTTCGGCTGCCGCGACATGGCCATGGGAGTGTTCTCCCAGAATGCCTTCATCCCGTTGTGCCGGCGGACCCACCACCCAGCCGAACCAGCGCTGGCGGGAGTCTCCGGAACGTCGCCCGCCCAGTCGTTGTCGATCTCGTGGTCGTCGAAGAGCGCGATCATCGGGGCCGACGCCCTCATGCGCCGCTCGCTGGGGTCGGAGTGGTATTGGTTGTGCCGTATCCGATAGTCCGCCAGAGTGAAACAGTCCCCTCGGCTGGGCAGATGATCTCGAATCGCGGGGTCGTACGAGTCCGCGTAGACGTAGTCGCCGAGCATGAGCACCAGGTCCACGTTGTACGTGGCGATGTGGTCGTACAGGTGGAAGTACCCGTGCTCGAAGTTGGCGCACGAGGCAGCCGCGATCTTCAGCGGCGTGGTGCCGTCCGTCGACGCCGGAAACGTCCGCATCCGCCCGACGTCCGAACGCCAGTTGCTGTATGAGAACTGATAGAACAGTTCCGTGTTCACCGGCAGATCAGGCACGCTCAGGTGGACGGTGTGGCCATGAACGTCATAGGCAAGGGCCGTCCCGGAAGCGACGACATCCGACAGGGCTCGGTTTCGGGCCACTACCCAGTTGACCCGCACATCACCGGTGGGCATGCCGCCCCGACCATCGGATTCGAAGAGCGAGATGGCGAGCTTCGTCCAGAGCACGTTGTCCACCGGGCTGGAGGACACCCCGAACCGGAACGGGTTGAGCAGGAAGGCGGGCTTCACCTCGACCGCACTCGCACTTCCCGGATTCAACCCGATGGCTGCCGCCCCGAGCCCTCCGGCCGCCACACCGGCCGCGGCCTTGATCAGCCGTCTGCGGTTCATCCACGGCATTCATTTCCTCCTCCATGCGTTGGTGCCCGCAGCGGGCTGCGGGCACCTTCACGACCACTCGGTCGCCGTTTATCAATACGCGACCTGATAGCGATTGGATCTCGCGCTGTTTCACATGGAGGAACCGCCAGACCCTGGCGCGGGCTCGGCTCAGCCCTTGAGCCCGGACCGGGACACCCCTTCGATCACCCACCGTTGCGCGACGACATAGAGAAGGAGCACCGGGACGCTGGCGATCACGGCGCCGGCCATGAGGAGGTCGTAGCGAATGTTGTTCGCGCCCTGGAAATTGGCCAGCCCCGCGGGAAGAGTCAGGCTCTCAGGGCTGAGCAACACGTAGAGGGGCCATAGGAAGTCGTTCCAGGATGCCAGGAAGGCGAGCAGCGCCAGAGTAGCGAGCGCTGGACGGGAAAGAGGCAGGATGACCCGGACGAAGATCTGCCATCGGTTGCATCCGTCGATCTCCGCGGCTTCTTCCAGTTCCGCCGGCAGGGCGAGGAAGAACTGCCTGAGGAAGAACACTCCGAACGCGCTCGCGGCTCCCGGGACGATGACCGAGGGCAGCGTATCTATCCAACTGAGTTCGTTGACCAGCAGAAAGTTAGGCACCAGCAGGATCACCGGTGGGACGAAAAGCGTGGCGATCACCGCGACGAAGATCGTTCGGCGACCGCGGAACTCCAGACGCGCGAGAGCGTACGCCGCCGGTGTGGCCGTCAGGAGCACCAGGGCCGCGTGTCCACCCGCGGCCATGAGGCTGTTGAGCAACCACAGCAACACCGGGCTGTCCGTAGTACTCAGGATCTCTCGGTAGGCGGCGAGGCTCACAGGATCAGGGATCCACTGCGGTGACGTGGCACCCGCTTCCTCTCGCTCCTTGAGGGAGGTGACCAGCATGTACAGCAGGGGGCTCAGATAGAGAGCCGCCACCACCGCGAGCACCAGTTGCAGGAGGGAACGCCGCATTCTCCTCCGGACGTGGGCACGACGGTGGTCGGGAGAGCCACCGCCCGGGGCGAGAGCGGCGTAGGTGGCCGAGTCGGTGGTCATGGCTTCTCCTGCCGCTCGCGGAAGACACGGAAGACGATCACGCTGGCGGCCATGAGGGCGAGCGCGAGAATGAAGCTCATGGCCGACGCGGTGCCCATCTCGAAGCGCCGCAGCCCCGTCTCGGCGATGAGGAAGATGGCTGTCTTGGTCTCGTCGGCCGGTGCGCCAGTGGTGATCAGGTAGGACTGGCCGAACATGTTGGCGGACGCGAGGATGGTGGAGTTGACGACGAACAGCGCCACGGGCCGCAGCCCTGGCAGGGTGACGTGGCGGAAGCGGTGCCAGGGGCCGGCACCGTCCACCCGGGCGGCTTCGTACAGCTCGGACGGAATGTCCTGAAGTCCGGCCAGGTAGATCACCGCGTTGAAGCCGAGCGTCCACCAGACCGTGACGCCGACGAGCGCCCACCAGGCGGCAGGGGTGTCCGTCGTCCACTGCGTCGTATCGGGGAGGCCGAGGGCACCCAGATAGTGGTTGACCAAGCCGATGTTGCCGTCGAGCAGGAACCTCCACACGACTCCGACCACGGCGACGCCCAGGACGTACGGGGCGAAGTAGACGGCTCGGTAGAAATTGCGGCCCCGGAACTTCGCGTTCATCAGGAGGGCGACGAGCAGCGGGACCAGCAGAAGAAAGGGCAGCGAGAGTGCGGTGAACACACCCGTCGCGCGCATCGCCGTCCAGAAGCGGCTGCCCTCCACTCCGTCCGGCTGGAAGAGCTCGGCGTAGTTGGCGACTCCGACGAAGGGCTTGGCCGCGAAGTTGATGTCCCAGTCGTGCAGGCTGATCCACAAGCCGTAACCGATCGGGATCAGCATGAAGGCGGTGAAGAGCAGCAGGTACGGTGCGAGGAAGAGGTAGGGGGTCCACCAGCGGTAGGAACGGACCGCGGCCGGGGGCCGGTTCCTACCGCCAGGTGCGGATCTCCGCCGGTGTTTCGCTCGCACGGTCGGCAGTTGAGCCATGGAGCGTCCTTAGCGTGTGTACTTCTTCTTGTTGTCGGCGAGCAGCTTGTTGGCGGTCGCGACACCGTCCTTGAGAGCCTGCTGGGGCGACGACTTCCCCAGCACCGCCTGCTGGACGGCCAGTTCGAGTGCCTTGGCCTGGACGTCGCCGATGCCCGGAACGGCCGGCAGGAAACGGAATACGGCGGGGTCGGCGGCGAGGCCGGTCTGGGGGAGTGAGGCGACCGCGGATTCAGCGCGCACGGAGTTCCGGGCCGGGATCATGCCCGCCTTGGCCCACTCGGTCGACTTCTTGCTCATGTAGTCGATGAAGAACTTCGCGGCCTGGACCTTGTTGTCGTCCTTCGCGCCCTGGGAGGTGAGTACGAAGTTGTGAGAGGCGGTCCACACCGCCGGAGTGCCGCCGATGTTGGGTATGACCGACATGCCCCAGTCGAGGTTGCTTGCATTGGCCTTCAGATCGTTGATCTGCCAGATGCCGTCCCAGGTGAATGTGCCCTTGTTGTTCTTGAACGCGTTGTACTGGGCGTCCTGGGCGACCTGGCGCGGACTGTGCTCCTGAGTGACCTGGGTGTACATCCACTGAAGCGCCTCGATGCCGGCGTCGGAGCCCCAAAGGGCCGTCGTGCCGTCGGCGTCGTAGAGCTCGCCTCCGAACTGCCAGAGGAGAGACATGAACATCAGGTGCGCGGGCCACTTGTTGGGCATCCAGAACGGCTGTGACAGGCCCTCGCCCTTGAGGTCCACGAGCGCCTGCTCGAAGCCGGCCCTGTCGGTGGGTGCGGTCTGCAGCCCGATGCGCCGCAGTTGCTTGGCGTTCCAGTAGTTCGCGAGGCAGTGCACGTCCAGGGGCACGCTGTAGCGGCGCCCCTCATAGACGCCGGCCTGCCAGACGGCGGGGATGAAGTCGGAAGCCCGCAATCCCGCAGAGGTGACCACGTCATCGAGGGGGGCGAGGGTGCCACGTGCGGCGAACGACGGAACCTCTGCGGCTTGATCACCTCGGTTTTGGACAGGTCGATCGCGGACTCCATCAGTGCGTTGACAGTCGTACGCGTCGCCGACCGATCTGATCGAGGCGGCGATGCCGGCCTTCTCCAAGTGCTCGACCAGTGTGAAGGATGAACCATGCCAGGTTCGGTGGAGACTTCCTCATGCTCGACGAGCTCGTCCGGGACGTCGAGCGCGGCAGGATACGGAACCAACAGGGCCCCTTCGGTCGCCAGCGCGGAGTGGATACACCATGTCGACGACGAGGGCCCTGCCTCATGACCATCCCTCTGATCAGCCCGTTTCACCCGTCAGCACAGAATGAAAGAGGTTCACTCAAGCGGCATGAACCGATCTTGACAGGCCGCGCCGCACGACGCGATGCTCAGGAGACTAGTGAAATGAGGTCGCGGTGAACGCATACCCCCCGGATCTGGAACTCGCTCGGAAGGCACTGGCCTCCCAACCCTTCAGCATCTACCTGGGCGCCCGGCTGACGGCTTTCGGCGACGGCGCGGCCACCCTGGAATTGGACGTCCGCGAGGAGCTGCGCCAGCAGAACGGTTTCGTCCACGGCGGTGTCCTCAGCTACGCCGCCGACAACGCGCTTACCTTCGCTGCCGGTACTGTCGCAGGCCCCGGGCTACTGACCGCCGGCTACACCATCGACTACCTGCGCCCCGCCCAGGGCGCGGTACTCCGCGCTCATGCCGAGGTCGTGCGCCCCGGCCGCACCCGGGTCGTCTGCCGTTGCGACCTGTTCCTGCTGGACTCCAGCGGCAATCAGATGCTCTGTGCGATCGCCCAGGGCACCATAGCCGTCGCTGAAACCGCCCCGCCGGTTTCTGGGTAGCAGGAGTTCCGCACACGGGCTTTCTGACCTGACTGTTCCTGATCACGAAGGTGTCCTCGCTCGGTAGCGTGACGATCGCAAGTCCGATGCTGCGCGGCTGCGGCAGGGCCGTTGAGCTGGAACGTTACGACCGGGCTAGTGCCGCATCAGGCAACGTTCGCCCTGTCGACGACGGCGCGTAGGTGCCGGTCGTCGGCGTGGCGGTTTCGCCAGATGATGTAGCGGCGGAT
>NZ_JBHUYJ010000018.1:40288-97368 GCF_042668715.1 Streptomyces sp. NPDC057271 | reverse complement strand
GAAGCGTGGGTACTTGGCCCGCTTGCCGAAGAAGTTGGTGAACGCCACCTGGAGGTGCCGCAGGCACTGCTGGAGCGGGACAGAGGAGACCTCGCCGAGATAGGCCAGTTCCTCGGTCTTCTTCCACACGGTCAGCATGGCCGAGGTCTGGTTGTAGTTGACCCGCTCCTGCCTGGTCCATGCCTCCGTACGGGCGGCGAGCGCCAGGTTGTAGACCTTGCGAACACAGCCGAAGGTACGCGACAGCTCGGCTGCCTGCGTATCCGTCGGATAGAAGCGGTACTTGAACGCCCGCTTCACGTGAGTCGTGGCCACAGCTCACAAACTAGCGAGGCCACAGGTAAAGATCAAACCTACGGGTCAGGGCCCGGTCTTTCGCCCTGGGAGCGAAACCCCGCTCACTGCCCCGCTCCGCAGGGGTTTCGTTTCCTCCCCCACCTGAAGGTGGGCGTATCCACGAAAGGACTCAGATGAAGCTGGACGCCCCGGGTGCTCCGCAACACCGGAGGGTCGGTGACGGTACCGATGCGCGAGGTGAGTTCGCCGAGTTGGTAGAGGATCATCCGGCCGGTGGGGCGGACCCGGCGGTTGTCCAGGTAGAGGCCGACCATGGTCTGCTGGGGGCCGAGAGCCCGTCTGACCTGTCGCTCGATCAGGCAGAACACTCGCACCGCCCGGGCACAGCCCATCGACGATCCCCGCCACATCCAGCTGGCGCAGAAACTCGGCAGCGACAGGCAGAGCGCCCAGACACTTCTCCACCACGGACGTCACCGCGCACTCGAAGCGCTGGCGCTGGCGCTGGCGCTGGGACCGTGGGGGCCGTGGCCGTGGGGGACCGTGGCCGCGGCCGTGGGGGACCGTGGCCGCGGGGACCGGGAAGTCATCGACACACCCAGCCCAATGCCACGCCACCAGTCCCGGACCCCACCACGACAACCGGATGATCCGAATCAACGCCCTGCGAAGTACGGGGCTAGACGGGGCAGGGACGGTACTCGAGACTCAGCTCGCGGTCGACCGCGTAGCTGGTGCGCATCGACGCGTCGATGACCTGCTGCCAGGAGCCGTACTTGACGTACAGCTGGTCCGCGGTGGGGCCGAGGGGGTTGCCGTACTTGGCCGTGTTCCGCTCCTCCAGGATGCGGACCTCGTCCTCGGTCATGCCGGCGCGGGTGATCGCCTTGGCCTGGTTGCGCATGTCGACCAGCTCGCGGGCGATCTCCTCGTCCGAGGCCCCCGCCTCACGCATGCCGGCCTCGGTGCGGTGCATGTCCTCCAGGAGTTCGTGGTACCGCATCCGGGTCCGCTGGGCCTCCACCTTCTCGTCCATCGGCAGGACACGGATCCGGCACACGACCGGGTCGGTGCTGGGACAGGGGTCGTCGGCGGCGGCGGGGCGGGCGAGCGGGGCCGTGATGACCGACCCGCAGGCCTCTGCGACGGCGGCCACGGAGGAGGCGGTCGTGGCCATCAACGCGACGGCGGCCACGAGGGGAAGGAGGGCACGGCGGGGCAGGGATGTGGGAATGCGCATGGGCGCATCCTTGGTCCCGGAACGCCGCCGCCTCACGCCGCCACACCGATGATCACCCCTACGGGGCAGGGCGCCTGGGAGTGCGAGCGGCCGACGGGGCGAGGGACGGACTCATGTGGTGATGTCACCGGTTCGGGGGGTCCGCAGCGGCAGAGACGTTACGCCCGCGCGTGCGCTGCGTGATCACTGAAACACTCTGCGCAACACCCGGTGAGGGTGCTCAAGATGGAGGAAACGTGCGGAAGTTGATGACGACGGCGGTTGCGGCGGGGCTGTTCTTGGGCGGGGCGGGGGTTGCGGTTGCGGATGGGTGGAAGAAGCTCCCGGTGATGAACACCGACGGCGTAATCGCCAAGGGCGACTACAAGTGGGAGCCCAGGGGCCACAACCGCGGTGGGTTCCACTTCGACGTGAAGCTCAAGGACGAGGAGCCCAATGACGGCCACAACGTCTACGTGGAGACTCGGGTCGAGGGCTACAGCTGGAGCCGCCTCTACGGAGTGCAGAGGAAGACCGTCACTCTGAAGAAGGTGATCTACGACGGAGCCGCCCAGGTCACGGACGAGGCATGGATCCGCGCCTGTCGTGACCGTGGATCCCTGCGCCCGGACAACTGTTCCGACACCGTGTACCGCGAGCGTCCGAGGCAGCGGTAGTCGCAGGCACGACGGTTCTGGGGGCTGCCTACGTGCGGCCCCCGCAGCAAGGGAGTTCGCACCACGATGGACGCCATTCTCCGCGCCGAGGGCGTGGATCTCTTCTACGGAACGCAGAAGGCCGTCAGCGGCGCGGACTTCTCGCTCAGGCGTGGGGAGGTGACGGCCATCATGGGGAGCAGTGGATCCGGAAAGTCGTCGCTGCTGTACTGCCTGGCCGGGGTGTTGGCACCGACGAACGGCTCTGTCTCCTTCGACGGAACCGCCTTCTCTACGCTCTCCGACGACGATCTGAGCACGCTGCGGCGGGAGCGGTTCGGCTTCGTCTTCCAGTACGGTGAACTGCTGCCAGAGCTGACGGTCGAGGAGAACGCCGCCCTGCCACTGCGACTCGCCGGCCAGCGCAAGGCGCCCGCGCATGCGGCAGCCGGGGAGGTCCTCGGGCGGCTCGGGATGACCGAACTGCTGCAACGCAGAACCTCCCAGCTCTCCGGCGGACAGAGCCAGCGGGTCGCCGTCGCACGGGCTCTCGTCCACCGGCCGGACGTCGTCTTCGCCGACGAGCCGACCGGCGCGCTCGACAGCGTCAACGCCTCTGCCGTACTGGAAGAGTTCCTACGGCTCGCACGGGATCAGGGCACCGCCGTCGTGATCGTCACGCACGACGCGACGGTGGCCGAGCACGCAGACAGCCGGTACACGATGACCGACGGGATCCTGAAGTGAACCCCTTCCTGCTCGGCATGCTGCTGGTATGGCGCGGTGGACGCAGGGGCCGGGCCCGGTTTCTCCTGATGACGTTCGGCTGCTCGCTCGGCGTGGCCTGCCTTGCCGCCGTGCTCACGATTCCGGGGATCCTCGCCGCCCACGATGCGCGGTCCGCCGCCCGTGAGCCGCAGACCAACTACGAACTGAATGAGGGCTGGTCGACCTCAGACACGATCGCACGCAGCCACCAGGACGCCTACGGCTCCCAGCCGCTCCGCCGCGTGTTCATCGCCCGCGCGGTCTCCGGCCCGGCGCCCGTCCCCCCGGGCCTCGACAGACTACCCGCCGCCGGAGAAGTAATCGTCTCGCCCCGGTTGCGCGAGGTCTTGGCCGAGTCGCCTGGCGTCGCCGGGCTCCTGCCCGGCAAGGTGACTGGCACGATCGGTCCGGAGGGGCTGGCCGGAGCCGACGAGTTGTACGCCTACGTGGGAACTTCCCATGGCCAGCTCCCGAGTGACGAACGTCTGCGGCGCGTGGACTACTTCGGATCTCAGTACGCGATCACCGAAGTGGTCGAAGAATCCACGCTGGACATCCTGCGGTTCACGCTCGCCTGTGTGGTCCTACTTCCCCTCGCCGTATTCCTGTCGGTATGCGCCCGGCTCTCGGCCGAGTCGCGTGCCCGCCGACTCGCAGCGCTGCGATTGGTGGGGATGAGTATCAGGGACACACTGCGGGTCAACGCCGGCGAGACGGTCTCAGCCGCCTCCCTTGGGGCACTGGTCGGCGTTGGCGGCTACCTGGTCGTCAACGAGATCATGTCGAGGATCGGTCTACCTGGTCTCCACTGGTATCCCGCCGACGGCCGCCCCGAGGCCACCACCCTCGTCGCGTGCCTGATCCTCTGCCCGGCGCTCGCCTGGTTCGTTGGGCAGCGCAGCGCTCGTACAGCAGCACGCAGTCCACTCAACGTCCGTCGCACCGCCGAGCGCACACAGCCCAAAATGTTCGGAAGCCTTCTCCTTGTTCCGGGACTCGGCGTCATTGGCGGGTACTGCGCCCTCAGTGTGCTGGGGAGAGACCCCTCCGGCGGCTCCGCCAACACCATCCTTATCCCTGGCGCGGTGCTGCTGACCGGAGCTGGGCTGGTCTTCGGCCTGCCGCCGATCACCTCGTGGTTGGCCCGTCGGCTCGCCCGAACGACTCAGTCGCTCTCGCTGGCGCTCGCAATGCGTCGCGCAGAGGTTGAGCCTGGCGCCTCGCTGCGTGTCGTCACAGGTCTCGTGCTGCTCGTCTACGCCACCTCGCTCACACAAGGCGTGCTCGTGGAAATCGGCCAGGTGAGCCGTAACACTTCGCCCGTCCAGGAGTACGACATCAGCCTGGCCGACCTGACCCCTCAGCAGCGGGAGAGGCTGGCGCAAGTGGAAGGGGTCACGGGCTATGGCATCAGGACACCTTCATGGACCCCTCCCGACGAGGCGTCCCACCCTGATATCGACGTGACCATTGCCACCTGCGCTCAACTCGCAGCCTTCAGCAAGTCGTCCCGGGGCTGTGTGGAGGGCAAGATCCTCCGCCTCGCCCGTCCGGACATCCCTCCGGATGAGGACGCTACGCCAGGCAGCAGTTTCCCGATTCTCCTTGACAACGGTCAGAAGTTCTCCGTCGCACTCCCTCGTGAGCTGCTCACCGCTGCCACGTACGCGTCCTACGACCTGAGTGCTGGGGAGGTACTCGTCCCGCCCTCATTCCTTCCCGTCGGCACGCTTCCTGCAGAGGGGCATCTCGTGCTCGCCTCCGCCTCCGACCCTCAGACCGTCCGCACCGTCCTAGACGGCATCGGCACCATCGCCCCCCTCGCGCGCGTCCAACCCGTCGGCATCGTCATCACCTCCCTCGCCCAACTCACCGTCATCCGCAGCCTCCTCGCCGCCGGCATGGTCCTCGGCCTCGTCATCAGCGTCGCCGCCTTCGTCGTGTCCGTCGCTGATCGGGCCATGGAGCGGCGGGCGCAGGTCGCCGCGCTCGCGTTGCTCGGGGCCCGGGCGGCGACCTTGCGGGTCGTGCAGTGTGCGCAGGTCGTGCTGCCGCTGGCCCTGGGGCTCGGGGCCGCCGTGGTCACCGGGTGGCTCGCCGAGTCGAGTTATCTGATCACCGGGGGTGGGGCCGTGCACTGGGACTGGAGTGGGCTGCCCCTGCTCCTCGTCTGCTGTCTCGGCGTGCTCGTCGCCGCCGCGGTCGCCTCCCTGCCCCTCGTGCGGCGTCACGTAGACCCCGAGCACATCCGGCGCGACTGACCGGCCGGCGGCGGTCCGGGGCGCCCTCTCCCCCGCCCCCGGACCTGCCCCGGCCCCCCATACCCGCCCCGCACCCGCGCCCGGACCACCTACCGAACCCGCCCCGGACCCGCCCCCCATACCCGCCCCCGGCCCTCACGCCGCCAGTGCGTGTGCCGTTCGGCGCGTGACCCGGCTCGTCAGGGCCAGGGTCGCCGTCGCCGCTGTCAGGCCGCCTGCCAGGGCCGTCCACCAGAGGGTCGACGGGCCCAGGCCCGTGTAGAGCGTGACGCCCACGGTGAGGGCCGTGAAGCGGGCGACGCCCCAGGTCCAGCTGAAAGCCCCCTGGTAGCGGCCGCGGGCGTGGGGCGGCGCCAGGTTGGCGACGACCGTCGCCGCGATGCCCGCGACCACGACCTCCCCCAGCGACCAGACCACCACCGACACCGTGAAGCCCACGATCCCGTCCGCGAGGCCCGTCAACGCCACGCCGACCGCGATCAGGACGCTGCCCGCGGCCTGCACCCACAACTGGGGCAGGCGGGTCAGCCTCGCCGTGACGAAGGGCTGGAGCGCGACCACCAGGATGGCGTTGACCGCCGCCATCGCCCCGTACACCGCCGGCGACAGACCGCTGTCCTGGACGGCGAGCGGCAGGGCCACCTCCGTCAGGGAGTAGACGAAGAGCTGGATCCCGAAGAGCGGGAGCAGTGCCAGGGCCAGGCGGTCCCGGAACACCACTCCGTAGCCGATGCCGTCCCCCGCGCCGCGTGCCGCCTCCGTGCGTCGCGGCTCCTTCAGGCGCGTCGCCACCACCACCGCGTAGATCAGCATCGTCCCCGCGTCCACCGCGAACAGCAGCCAGTAGCCCTCCGCCGCCAGGAAGCCGCCGAGGACGCCGGCCACCGCCGTACCGATGTTCACGCCCCAGCCGAACAGGGCGTACGCGCGCTGCCTGCGATCCGCGTCGACCGCGTCGGCCATCAGCGCGTACGCCGCCGGGCCGACCAGTGCCCCCATCGCACTGATCAGCAGCGCCGCCGCCGCCATCGTCCACACGCCCGGCGCCACGAACAGCGCGCCCTGCGCCGCCGCCGAGCCGATGAGACCGAGCAGCATCGTGGGGCGGCGGCCCACGCGGTCGGCGAGCACGCCGCCCACCGCCGGGCCGAGGAGGTTGCCCGCGCCCAGGGCGCCGAGGACGTACGTCGTCTCCGGGCCCGTGACGTCGCGCGCGGCGAGGAAGAAGACGAGGAAGGGGGTGACCATGAAGCCGAGGCGGTTGACGACCGTCCCGGCGAAGAGGGTCCACACGGTGGGCGGGAGTCCGCGGAAGGAGGAGAGCATGCGAGGACCATGCGCCCGGGACACCCGACCCCACCATTGATTAAGCTCAGGCCGAATCCACTGTGGGATACATGGGATACAAGGGGGCGCTCGTGGAGTCAGGGCTCAGTTTCTCGGCGGCGGATCTGGCCCAGACCCGGTTCGCCGTCTCCCCCATGTGGGAGGTCGTCACCAGCTTCCGGCTGCTCCGCGAAGCCGACGACCCGCCCCTGCACCGGCGTTGGGCCGCTCAGGTACGGCCCCGGGTCAGCGGTGCGGGTCTCGACCGCGGCTGGCTCGCCGAGTTGATCCCCGGGCACGGCTACCTCGCCGACTTCCTCAACCCGACCCCTTCCGCCCCCTTCCCCAGCCTCGCCGTCGAACTCGACGCCATCCGCGCCTCCACGCCCGAGCAGGTGCGCAAGGACGTGGACGTCCTCCACACGAAGGAGCCGGACGGCACCGGACGCCGCCCCTCCCCCCGTATGCGACTGCTACGCGAGGCCCCCGAGGAGGCCCTGGAGAAGGTCGTCGCCGAGATCGAGGCGTACTGGGAACTCGCCCTCGCCCCCTACTGGGCCCGCATCCGCCGGCTCCTCGAAGCCGACGTCTTCCACCGCGCCCGGCAGGTCGCCGAGCACGGCTCGGCGCGCGTCCTGAGCGAACTGCACGAGACCGTACGGTGGGACGACGGCACCCTGCACCTGGTCCGCCGCCACTGCGCGCTGACCCGCGACAAGGCGGGCTCCGGGCTGCTGCTCGTCCCCTCGGCCTTCGCCTGGCCTCGCGTCCTGACCCGCGCGGTGACACCCGAACCGCCCCAACTCGCCTATCCCGCACGCGGCATCGGCAACCTCTGGGAGCCGCGCGCGTCCGCCTCGACCGATGCCGTCGCCGCCGTACTCGGCCGCTCCCGCACCCTGCTCCTCACCGAACTCGACACCCCGGCCTCCACCACGTGGCTCGCCGCCCACTGCGGTCTGTCGGCCGCCGCCGTCTCCCAGCACCTCACCGCGCTGCGCGACGCGGGCCTCGTCACCGCGCACCGCAGCGGCCGCTCCGTCCTCTACGCCCGCACCTCGGTCGCGGACGCCCTGCTCTCCCCCTCGGAGGAACTCGTATGACCCGGTCCTGGTCCGAGCGTGTCGTCATACGCGACGGTGTACGGCTCACCTGCCGGGACTGGAACGGCGGTGCGGGCGACGACGACGGGACCTCGCCTGCCGTCGTCCTGCTGCACGGGCTCGCCGGACACGCCGGCGAGTGGGACGCCACCGCCGTACGGCTCCGGGCCGAAGGCCACCGGGTCGTCGCCGTCGACCAGCGCGGGCACGGCCTCAGCGAGCGCCTCCCGCAGGACACCTCACGGGCCGCGTACGTCGCCGACGCCGTCGCCGTCATCAAGGAACTCGCCCTTCCCCGGCCCGTGCTGATCGGACAGTCGCTCGGCGGGCACGCCGCCATGCTCACCGCCGCCGCCCGCCCCGGCCTGCTGAGCGGCGTGGTGCTCGTGGAGGCCGGGGCCGCGCAGGCGGACCCGGGCGTTGCCGACGACATCGGCGCGTGGCTGAAGTCCTGGCCGGTGCCGTTCCCCACGCGGAAGGCGGCCGCGCGCTTCCTGGGCGGCGGCCCCGTGGGCGAGGGGTGGGCGGCCGGGCTTGAGGAACGGGACGGCGGCGGGCTGTGGCCGCGGTTCGACCCCGGGGTCCTGGTGCGCTCGCTCGCCGAGAACGCCACCCGGGCCTGGTGGGAGGAGTGGGCGGCGATCGACTGCCCGAAGCTCATGGTGATCGCCCAGAACGGGATCGTCACGGCGGACGAGTTCGACGCCATGGTCCGCGAGCGCCCCGACACCTGGACCGCGAGCGTCCCGGCCACGGGGCACGACGTCCATCTGGAGCGGCCCGACGCACTCCACCAGCTGCTCGTGGCATTCCTCGGCGACCTGGAGCGCGCGGACGCCCTGGACGGTGCCGCCGGAACCGGCCCTTGCGCTGGAGTCCACTCCAGCTTCTAGAGTGCGTCGCGCGAAGCGGCCGGGCCCACAGAGCCCGCACGCCCAACGGGGAGATGAGAAGCATGCGTTATCGCGTACTCGGCGGAACCGGCATGGAAGTCAGCGCGTACTGCCTCGGCACGATGATGTTCGGTGCCGTCGGCAATCCCGACCACGCGGACTCCGTACGGGTCATCCACGCCGCGCTCGACCAGGGCATCAACTTCGTGGACACCGCCGACATGTACTCGACCGGCGAGTCCGAGGAGATCGTCGGCAAGGCGCTGCGCGACCCGCGCCGCCGCGCCGAGACCGTCCTCGCGACCAAGGGGTACTTCCCGATGGGCGAGGGACCGGCCCGCGGCGGGCTCTCCCGGCGCTGGCTCACCCGCGCGGTCGAGGACAGCCTGACGCGGCTCGGCACCGACTGGATCGACCTCTACCAGGTCCACCGGCCCGACCACCGTACGGACATCGAGGAGACGCTCTCCGTCCTCGGCGACCTCCAGGCCCAGGGCAAGATCCGGGCGTTCGGCTGCTCCACCTTCCCCGCCGAGGAGATCGTCGAGGCGCACGCCGTCGCCGAGCGCCGCGGCCTGCGCCGCTTCCGTACCGAGCAGCCGCCGTACTCGCTGCTCGCGCGCGGCGTGGAGGCCTCGGTGCTGCCGGTGGCGCGGCGGTACGGGATGGGTGTGCTGACCTGGAGCCCGCTGGCCTCCGGGTTCCTCTCCGGGAAGTACCGCAAGGGCCGGCCGGTCGACCTGACCGGCGGGCGTCCCGCGCTCACCCCGCACCGCTTCGACCCGGAACTCCCCGGCAACGCAGCCAAGTTCGACGCCGTCGAGCAACTGGTCGCGCTGGCCGCGGAGATCGGCTGCTCGCTGCCCGAGCTGGCCCTCGCGTTCGTGACGGCGCACCCGGCGGTGACGTCCGTGATCATCGGGCCCCGGACGGGGGAACAGCTGGAGGGGCTGCTGAAGGGCGCGTCGCTCGTCCTCGACGACGAGGTCCTCGACCGGATCGACGAGATCGTCCCGCCGGGGACGGACCTCTACCGGGCGGACGGCGCCTGGCAGCCGGAGTCCCTGACGGACGTGTCGCTGCGGCGCAGGCCGACGGCGGACCGCGCGGCGGGCTGACAGGACGGGCCGACGCGACGGGCCGACGCAAGGGGCTTACGCGACGGGCCGACACGATGAGCTGACCCGACGGGCCGACTCGACGGGCCGACGCGAGGGGCTTACGCGACGGGTCGACGCGAGCCCGTCGCGCCGTAGGGCGACCGTGCCGGAGCCGCACATGCGCCGCCGTATCGACGCATACGGACGCCGTGCCCGCCTCGCCCCTGCGCCACCGGCCGGCTGGGGAACGTCCCGGGGGCGTCCTGGTGACGCCCCGGTTCCGGACGCCGCCGGAACGGGGGCTCGCGGGCACGCCTCAGCCCGTGCACACCGGCGTCCCGCGTACCCCCCGGTGCGTCCCACCCGGCGTCCCGTGGTTCCCCCGGGTGGAATCCCGAAGAAACCCCCTCCGGCTCCCGGCGAGGTGTCGAGAATCGGCACACGGCTCCGACGTCCCCTGTGAAAGGCATCCGGGAACGGGTGAAGCCACCACCTCCGAAGGAGAACGTCATGAAGTACCTCGTCATGGTGCAGGGGTCCCAGGCCGACTACGACACGATGAGCGGCAAGCGCACCGGGCAGGGCCCCGCGTGGAGCGAGCAGGACATGAAGGCGATGTTCGAGCACATGGAGTCGATCAACAACGACCTCGCGGAGTCGGGCGAGCTGGTCGACGCGCAGGGGCTCGTCGAGCCGGCCAGGACCCGGTTCGTCTCCGTCGACAAGGCCGGGCAGCCGGTGATCACCGACGGGCCGTACAGCGAGACGAAGGAGCTGCTCGCCGGCTACTGGGTCCTCGACTGCGCGAGCCTGGAGCGGGTCACGGAGATCGCGGCGCGTGTCGCGCGGTGCCCGCAGCCCGCCGGTGCGCCGGAGTACCCGGTGGTGATCCGCCAGATCGACGAGCGGTCCGAGTCCGAGATGCTCGCCGGCTGAGCGTGGACGAGAAGGAGACGGTCGAGGACCTGCTGCGCCGGCACGCGCCGCAGGTCCTCGGCGCGCTCGTACGCCGGTACGGGAACTTCGACGCCGCCGAGGACGCCGTGCAGGAGGCTCTGCTGGCCGCGGCCCGGCAGTGGCCGGAGTCCGGGACCCCCGCGAATCCGCGCGGCTGGCTCATCCGGGTGGCCTCGCGGCGGCTGACGGACCAGCTGCGTGCGGACGAGGCGCGGGCCCGGCGGGAGGAGACAGCGGCGCGTCTGGAACCCCGCGAGAGCCGGGCCGCGCCTTCCGACGACGACACCCTGACGCTGCTCTTCCTCTGCTGCGACCCCGCGCTCGCGCCGGCCGCCCGGATCGCGCTGACGCTGCGCGCGGTCGGCGGTCTCACGACGGCGGAGATCGCCCGGGCCCATCTCGTACCGGAGGCGACGATCGCGCAGCGGATCAGCCGGGCGAAGGCGAAGCTGCGCGACCACGCCTTCCGTCCGCCCGGCCCCGACGACCGGGACGCGCGCCTGGCCACGGTCCTGCAGGTGCTGTACCTGATCTTCAACGAGGGTTACACCGCCACCTCCGGCGCCGCCCTCCGCCGGGCCGACCTGGCCCAGGAGGCGATCCGGCTGACCCGGGCCGTCCGCAGGCTGCTCCCCCGCGAGGCCACGGTGACCGGCCTCCTTGCCCTGATGCTCCTCACGGAGGCCCGCAGCGCCGCCCGCACGGGAGCGCACGGCGAGCTGGTCCCGCTCGACGAGCAGGACCGGTCGCTCTGGGACAGGGCCGCGATCGCCGAGGGCACCGCCCTGGTGGAGGAGGCCCTGACCGAGGGCCCGCCGGGGCCGTACCAGCTCCAGGCGGCGATCTCCGCGCTCCACGACGAGGCCCGCGTCCCCGAGGACACGGACTGGCCGCAGATCCTCGCCCTGTACGACGTCCTGGTCGCCGACTGGCCCGATCCGATGGCCGAACTCGGCCGCGTGGTCGCCGTCGCGATGGCCCACGGCCCGGAGGCGGGCCTCACCGAACTCTCCGCCCTGGAACCCCGCCTGAAGGACCATCACCGACTCTGGGCGGTCCGCGCGCACCTCCTCGACCGCACGGGCGCGACCGAAGCCGCCCGCGCCGCCTACGAGCAGGCCGCCGCCCTCACCCTCAGCCTCCCGGAACGCCACTACCTCCGCACCAAGGCCGCCCGCCTCGGCCGATGAGTGTGGACTCGGCCGTTCGTTTCGTGAATATGCACTGAATTTCACGTCTCGTCCTCATACTCCGGCCTCGAAGGCTACGGTTCCCCATGGGGCGTACATCCGGAACCAGATCCTTCGCGACCGTTCGCACTCTCCGACGACGGCCGCGTGTCCGTGGGGGGACATATGCGCGAGATGTCCAAGGGAGCCAATGTCGGGCTGGCCTCGCTGAGCGAGGACGCCAGCTCCGTGTTCGTGGGCCTGAGTTGGAGCAGCGCGGCGGGGGACGGCGACGCGGACGTGTCCGTCCTGCTTCTCGACAGCGGTGGCAAGGTTCGCAGCGATGCCGACTTCTACTTCTACAACCACCCCGCCGCCGCCGACGGCAGCGTACAGCTCCTGGGCAAGACACCGACGGAGAACGGCAGCGAGGACCGCATCGGCCTGGACCTCACCGCCGTACCCCCGGATGTGACGAGTATCGTCGTCGCGGCGAGTCAGTACGGCGCGACGACCTTCGGGGCCCTCGACGACCTCCGGATGACTGTCTCCGACCGGTCGGGCGAACCCCTCCTCGGCTTCTCCATCACGGACGCCACGGTCGAGACCGCGTTCATCTTCGGCGAGCTGTACCGGCGCAACGAGGAATGGAAGTTCCGCGCCGTAGGACAGGGTTACGAGACCGGACTGGCCGGTCTCGCCACCGACTTCGGCATCGATGTCGTCGACGACGAAGAGGCGGATGGTACGGACCCCGGCGCACAGGGCACCGAACCGTCGATGGCCGTGGAACCTGCGGCCGAACGCCCGCTCGACGCTGTTCCGGCGCAGCCCGCACCGAGGACCGACCGCACCGGCCCGGCACCGGAGGCCGCCACGACGACGCCTGCGCCTGTCCGCGGACGCCGTGGCCCGCGTACGGCCAAGAAGAAGGTCACCCTCCCCAGGGCGGCCAGGAAGTCCCTCGCGGAGAGCGACTCCTGGAAGCCGGCGCGCCTCTTCCCCGTCCCGTCGTACAAGAGCGACAGGGAACGGGAGGTGCGGGCGACCTCGGTGCTCCTCTCGGTGATGGCGGAGGTCCCGGAATTCGGGCGTCGACTCACGGCCGGGTTCGGCGCCCCGGCCGGGCGGATGCAGACGTTCTCCGAGGTCTCCCTCCCTCACGGCGACAGCCCCAAGCGGCCCGACGGGGTGATCAGGGTGGAGCGGGCCGGCAAGCTCTGGACCGCTCTCGTCGAGACGAAGACCAACGGAAATCCGCTGAAGGCGGAACAGGTCCAGAACTACATGGACATCGCGACCCGACGGGGCTACGAAGCGGTCATCACGCTCTCCAACGACGTGGCTCTGGAAGGCAGCCCGCTCGTCGACGTCAAGATCGACGGACGACGCAAGCACAAGGTCGCGCTCTGGCACCTCTCCTGGGCCGAAGTGGCCCATCAGGCCCAGATGCTGATCCGGCACGAGGGCGTCGGCAATGCCGCGCACGCCTGGCTGCTGGAGGAACTGCTGCACTACCTCCAGCACGAGAACTCGGGCTGCCACGGCTTCCAGAACATGGGGCCCTCGTGGGTCCCCGTGCGCAACGGAATCGACGCCGAGACGCTCTGCCGGGGCGACCGACAGGCAGTCGAGGTCGTCGAGAGCTGGGAGCGGCTGATCCGTCAGGTCTGCCTGCGCCTCGGGGGTGAGCTCGGGCAGAAGGCCCTGCCGGTCCAGCGGGCCAAGCGCGGCACGGACCCGACGTCGCGACGTGTGGAACTCGCGGACCGGCTGTGCGAGGAGGGCCGCCTGTCCGCGGAGGTACGAGTGGACGGGACGCATGGCATCGTCGCGATCACCGCGGATCTGCGGACGGGGAAGCTGCGCGCGTCGGTGGACCTTCCGGCACCGGAGAGCGGCTACCCGCTCACGATCGCCAAGCGGCTCGTCCGCGTTCTGGCCGAGGCTCCCGCCGACCTCCACGTCCAGACGCTCGTGGACGGCGGGAACGGGCCTCGCGGCACACTGGAGCGCTTGCGGCCCGAACCCGGAGACCTGCTGCCGAAGGACGGAGCCCCGATCTCAGGGTTCCGGCTCACGCTCTTCAAGGGCATGGGCGGCAGCCGCGGCAGCACGGAGTCGGGCTTCATCCGCAGTGTCGACGACGCCGTCGACCGCTTCTACGGGACGGTCGTCACGCACCTCGGCCAGTTCGAGCGCCGCGCACCCCGCCAACGGTCCGGCGTGGAGCAGCCGGCCGCCCTGTGAGCTGAGTTCCACCGCGCCACGCGCGCTCGCCGCCGTCAGGGCAGGGTGCCGCCGCGACGGCCGCCGAAAGCCGCCAGGCCTGGTACACGAGCAGTCCGCGGGGCCAGGCCGGTCAGGATCAGGGATCCGGCGGCGAGGCGGACCTGCCGTTCCATCACCCACGTGGCGCGGGCCGGGCCTCCGTCGTACGGAGGCCCGGCCTTGGGAGGACGCGGAAGCGGGGCGTCGCCGCCGCGGGTCAGTCGGTCGCCAGACCCTTCAGCCGCTTGGCGATCTTCGCGAGGCGGGCGCCCTGGTAGCGGGCGGCCTGAAGGGTGTTCTCGTCCGGTGCGCCGTTCGCGGCGGGGTGCGAGGTGCCGTAGGGGTTGCCGCCCGCGGCGTAGACGGAGGCGTCCGTGTAGCCGGGGGAGACGATGACCGATCCCCAGTGGTGGAACGTGTTGTAGAGCGCCAGCAGCGTGGACTCGTTGCCTCCGTGAACGTTGTGGGCGCTTGTGAAGGCCGTCGCGGGCTTGTCCGCGAAGGCCCCGCGTGACCAGAGGCCGCCGGTCGTGTCGATGAACTGCTTCAGCTGGGCGGCGATGTTGCCGTACCGGGTCGGCGAGCCGAGCGCGTACGCGTCCGCCCACTCCAGGTCGTCGAGCGTGGCGGTCTCGACATCAGCGGTGGCCTCCACGTGGGCACGCCACGCCGGGTTGCCGTCGATGGCGGCATCGGGGGCGAGCTCGGCCACCCGACGCAGCCGGACCTCCGCGCCGGCCTTCTCGGCGCCTTCGGCGACGGCCTGGGCGAGCTGGTGCACGCTGCCGGTGGACGAGTAATAGATGACGGCGACCTTGACGGACATGGCGTACCCCTTCAACCGGATTCTCTTCCGCTTCGACATCGTGAGCGTAAGTGGATAGCCATCCACTTTGCAAGGGGGATCGCCGAACAACCGGATAGCGCTCCGTTATGCTCGATGGCAGGGGCCGACCGACGGGGATCGGAGCGAGCAGGCAGGCGGAGGCGGAGACGGACATGGCGAGCACGAAGGACACCACCGGAGCGGGCCGCGGACTACCGGCGGGCCAGAAGCCCGAGCCGACTCGTAACCCACCTGCGGGCCCCGCGCCCGGCGCCACGGCACCCGCACCCCAGCCCTCCGCCGCGCCCCAGGCCTCCGCCACCCCCCGGGTCCTCGGCGGTACACCCCCCGCCGTCACCCTGCTTCCCGCCGCCGGAGCGCCGGTCGTGGCCGAGCGGGCCGACGCCGCGCGGAACCGGCGCAAGATCCTCGACGCCGCCGCCCGGATCGTCGCCGAGGTGGGGCCCGAGGCCGTCACCATGAACCAGGTCGCCCACGCCAGCGGGATAGGAGTCGGCACCGTCTACCGGCGCTTCGGCGATGTCGCCCAGCTCCTGTGGGCACTCCTCGACGACCGGGAGCGCCAGTTCCAGGAGGCGTACCTGAGCGGCCCGCCGCCGCTCGGTCCCGGCGCTCCGGACGACGAGCGCCTGCGCGCCTTCCTCGACGCCCTCGTCGACCGGGTCATCGAGCAGCGCGAGCTGCTGCTCGCCGCCCAGGCCGCCGCTCCCAGTGCGCGCTACACCAGCGGGGCGTACCTCGCCATGCACACCCACGTCGCGATGCTGCTCTCCCGCCTCCGGTCCGAGGCCCGCCCCGCGCTCCTCGCGCATCTGCTGCTCGCCCCGTTCTCGCCGAGCCTGATGCATCACCTCACCGTCGAGCGCGCGCTCTCCGCCGAGGAGCTCAAGGCCGGGGTCGACGAGCTGCTGAACCTGGGGGGATGAGCGCCGCGAGTCCGTCCAGGACGCGCGCCAGACCGAAGGCGTAGGCGTGGCCGGGGCTGTACATGCCCTGGTACGCGACGGCCGCCGCCTCCCCCACCCGTGACGCCAGCGGGAACCGCTCCGCGTCGAACATCCGGGCCAGCAGCGGCGCGTGGGCGTCCCACCACTCGTGGTCGGACATCGCGCTCTCCCGGTCGACGGCCCGCGCGTCCAGCTCCGCACGGGCGGCGGACTGCACGAACCCGAGGAGATGCGTCAGCGCCGAGTCCATGGCCACGTCGTCGAGCCCCAGCCCCTCGAAGGCGCCGAGTTCGTGCTCGTACTTCGTCATCACCCCGGGCCCGAGCGGCGGCCGGTGGACCCGCAGTTCCGCCAGCCAGGGGTGGCGCAGATACAGCGCTCGGTTCTCGTCGGCGACCGCCGTCACCCGCTCCCGCCAGGACTCCTCCGGTACGAAGGTGGCCCGGGGCATCCGCTGGAAGACCAGGTCCAGCATCAGGTCGAGCAGCTCGGCCTTGCCGGGGACGTACGTGTAGAGGGTCATCGGGGTCACACCGAGGCGCTGCGCGACCGCGCGCATGGTGAGCGCGTCGAGCCCGCCCTCGTCGGCCAGGGCGATCGCCGCCTCGACGACCCCGTCGACGGTCAGCCCCTGCCGGGGTCCGCGCCGGCCCCCGGCGAGCGGTGGGGAACCGTCCCGCCACAGCAGTTCGAGAGTCCGCGCGGGATCACCCGCGCCGCTGCTCCGCTCCTTCGCCATGACACCCATTCTCGCAGGTCAGACCTAATTCCCATTACTTTGTACGCTGTATAGAGTAACGTGGCTACGGTACTGGGACCACCATCGGAGGGCGCAGCCATGACCACCCCCGCCGCAGCGGACAACCACCACGTCATCCAGGTCCGCGGGGCCCGCGAGAACAACCTCAGGAACGTCGACGTCGACCTCCCGAAGCGCCGCCTCACCGTCTTCACCGGCGTCTCCGGCTCCGGAAAGTCCTCGCTCGTCTTCGGCACGATCGCCGCCGAGTCGCAGCGCCTGATCAACGAGACCTACAGCGCCTTCCTCCAGTCCTTCATGCCGGCCCTCGGCCGCCCGGACGTGGACGGACTGCACAACCTCAGCGCCGCGATCGTCGTCGACCAGGAGCGGATGGGCGCCAACTCCCGCTCCACGGTGGGCACGGCGACCGACGCGTACACGATGCTGCGCATCGTCTTCAGCCGTCTCGGCACCCCGCACGTCGGCACCTCCGGCGCCTTCAGCTTCAACCTGCCCGAGGGCATGTGCCCGCGCTGCGAGGGCGTCGGCCAGGTCACCGACATCGACGTCGACGAGCTGGTCGACCGGACCAGGTCCCTCAACGAGGGCGCCATCACCGTGCCGGGGTACGCCGTCGACTCCTGGATGTGGCAGATCATGGCCCAGTCCGGCTTCTACGACCCCGACAAGAAGCTGGCGGACTTCGCCGAGCAGGAGTGGGAGGACTTCCTCCACAGGCCGTCCTGCAAGGTGAAGGTCGGCAGCACCAACTTCACCTACGAGGGTCTGGTGGTGAAGCTCCAGCGGACCGTCCTCTCCAAGGACCGGGACGCCATGCAGGCCCACATCCGCGCCTTCGTGGACCGGGCCGTCGTCTTCCGCACCTGCCCCGAGTGCGAGGGCACCCGCCTCACGCGGGCCGCGCTCTCCTCCCGTATCGACGGTGTGAACATCGCCGAGTGCTCGGCGATGCAGATCAGCGACCTCGCCCGGTTCGTGCGCCGGCTCGAGGACCCTTCCCCAGGCTCTTCGAGCGGGGGACACCCCAACGTCGCCCCGCTCCTCGCCGGTCTGCGCGAACTGCTCGACTCCCTGGTCGAGATCGGGCTCGGCTACCTCAGCCTGGACCGGGCCTCCGGCACCCTCTCGGGCGGCGAGGCGCAGCGCGTGAAGATGGTGCGCCACCTCGGCTCCTCCCTCACCGACGTCACGTACGTCTTCGACGAGCCCACCACCGGACTGCACCCGCACGACATCCGCCGTATGAACGACCTGCTGCTGCGGCTGCGCGACAAGGGCAACACCGTCCTGGTCGTGGAGCACAAGCCGGAGGTCATCGAGATCGCCGACCACGTCGTCGACCTCGGCCCGCGCGCCGGGACGAACGGCGGCGAGATCTGCTACTCCGGCGACGTGCCGGGCCTGCGCGCCTCCGGGACGCTGACCGGCGAGCACCTCACGCACCGGGCGAAGCTCCGCCCCGAGGTACGGCCCCGCACCGGCGCGCTCTCCATCACGGGCGCGACGCAGCACAACCTCCGGAACGTCAGCGTCGAGATCCCGACCGGCGTCCTGACCGTCGTCACGGGCGTCGCCGGCTCCGGCAAGTCGTCCCTGATCCACGGGAACCTGCCGGGCCGGGAAGGGGTCGTCGTCGCCGACCAGTCCCCCATCCGTGGCTCGCGCCGCTCGAACCCGGCGACGTACACGGGACTGCTCAACCCGATCCGTACCGCCTTCGCCAAGGCCAACGGGGTCAAGGCGGCGCTCTTCAGCGCCAACTCGGAGGGCGCCTGCCCGAAGTGCAACGGCCTCGGGCTCGTCTACACCGACCTCGCGATGATGGCGGGCGTCGCCTCGGTCTGCGAGGAGTGCGAGGGGAAGCGCTTCACCAGCGAGGTGCTCGCCTACACGCTCGACGGCAGGAACATCCACGAGGTCCTGTCGATGTCCGTCGAGGAGGCGTACGACTTCTTCACGGCGAAGGGCCAGGCCCGGACGATCCTCGGCCGCCTGAAGGACGTCGGCCTCGGCTACCTCCGTCTCGGCCAGCCCCTGAACACCCTCTCGGGCGGCGAGCGCCAGCGCCTGAAGCTGGCGATCCACATGGCCGAGAAGGGCGCGGTCTACGTCCTCGACGAGCCGACGACCGGCCTCCACCTGGCCGACGTCGACCAGCTCCTCGCCCTCCTGGACCGGCTGGTCGAGGCGGGCAACACGGTCGTGGTCATCGAGCACCACCAGGCGGTCATGGCCCACGCCGACTGGCTGATCGACCTCGGTCCGGGCGCGGGCCACGACGGCGGCCTGATCGTCTTCGAGGGCACGCCGTCGGACCTGGTCGAGAAGGGCGACACGCTGACGGCGCGCCATCTGCGGGAGTACGTGGGCGCCTGAGCCCCGCCGTGGGGCGGGGGGCCACCGACACGCCTCCCGCACCCGCGGGCCTGAGCCCCACCATGGCGCAGGGGGGCCACCCGCCGCGTCCGGGCTCACCGTCCACACCCTGGAACGATCTGGACCCGGCCCCCGGCCGCGGCGCACCATCACGCCCATGGCGACCTTCCTCATCCTGCACGGCTTCCAGAACCACCGCCCGCCCGGCCACTGGCACCACTGGCTCGCCGGACAGCTCGCCGAACGCGGGCACGAGGTGCGCTACCCGCAGCTGCCCGAGCCGGACGCACCCGTGCTGGAGGACTGGACGGCGGCGCTGCACGCGCAGCTCCACCGTCCCGCCGAGGGCGAGTTCGTCGTGATCGCGCACAGCCTCTCCGTCCTCCTCTGGCTGCGAGCCGCCTCGCCCGACGTCGACCGGGTCCTGCTCGTCGCCCCGCCCTCCCCCGCGGTGACGGCCTCGATCCCGGAGATCGCCGCGTTCGCCGAAGGGCTCGACCTCGACTCCGTACGGCTCAAGGCGCCGGCGCGGCTCGTCTACGCCGCCGGGGACCCCTACTGCCCCGAGGGCGCCGACGTCCCCTACGGCACCCCGCTCGGCCTCGACATGGACCTGATCCCGGGCGGCGAGCACCTCACCCCGGACTCCGGGTACGGCGCGTGGCCGTCGGTCCTCCAGTGGTGCGAGAACCCGGAGACCAGGCTCGGCCCCCGGTAGAACCGGCAGAGGGCCGGGACCGGCCGTCGCTCTCCCGGGCGAACCGTCACGGAGTCCACCCGCGGCCCCGTGAGTGCTGCCTAGGGTGGCGAGCCATGAGGTGGTTCAACAGGGCAGGAGCAGTCGAGAACGCCGTCGTCGCCGGGCAGATGCGGAGCTTCTTCAGAGGGCTGTCCGCGAAGACCCGCAAGGACCCCCGGCTGGTGGCCCAGGCGTACGGCGAGCATCTCTTCCACCGGCGGCGGCGCAGGCTCGTGGACCAGAAGCGCTTCGCCGCCTCGCGCTTCCATGTCGGCATCGGCGTCGCGTCCGACGACTTCGCCGACCTGACCAAGCGGGCCGTGCTCGTCTCGGACACCCTGCTGCTCTCCCACAACCGGTCGAGCCACCGCCACTACGTGCGGCAGCTCTCGAGCAGCGGCTCGTTCATTCCCCGGACCGAGGAGGAGGACCGCTCGGGCGTCCTGCCCACCGGGACGAGCACGACGGTGGACCTGTACATGCACTGCCCGGACCCGGAACGGCTGGGCCGCTGGCTGCTGCAGACCGAACCGTTGCTGCGCGCGGGCTGCGCCTGGTACCTCCCCACGTACTCGATGTCCCGTCACACCACCCACTACGGATACGCGGGGGAGCCGATCGACCCCACCTATGAGCATCACTCCGACCCTGTGACGGAATCCGCCGTGCCGGGCCTGCTCGACTTCGCGGCCACCGGGCGCCGGGTCGTCGCCCAGAGCCACACCCCCGCCGTGCTCAGCCAGCTCGTGATCCCGGTCGTCGAGGAACTGGAACTGCCCTTCATCGACGGTGTCTCGCTGGAGCAGTTCAGCGAGATCACCGTCGGGGAGTTCGACGCCTACCGGGCCCATCGCGGATGGATGCGGATGGAGCTGGCCAACGTCGACAGCGCGCTCGACGCGGAAGCGCGGCAGAAGGAGCTGATGAAGATCGGCCTCCGGATGCAGGACGGAGTCCGGGGCATGCAGGCCCAGATGAACCAGGTCCGCCGCAAACGGGCCGTCGCCGTGACCGGCGCGGTCGTCGGCACGGTCACGGCCAGCCTGGTCGCCGTCTACGGCCCCGCCTTCCAGTCGGCGCTCACGGCCGTCGTGGGCGGGGCGGCCGGCGGGCTGTGGGGGGCGTTCCAGGCGGGGGCCGACAACAGCCCGCGCACGCTCCGCGAGAACTCCTGGTACTACGTCTGGACGCTCTCGCGCACGGCCGACCGGAACCCCTGACACGGGTGACGGCCGTGTGCGCGCCCGAGCCCGGGCCCGTGACCGGATCGGCTGTCAGGCCGTGCGGGGAGAGCGCTCGGGCGCGATCATCGAATCATGACCACCGAGATCCACCTCGCCCAGCAGCCCGAGGCCGACGAGCTGCTCGGCCGTTCACCGCTCGCCGCGCTCGTCGGCATGCTGCTCGACCAGCAGGTGCCCATGGAGTGGGCGTTCTCCGGGCCGTACACGATCGCGCAGCGGCTCGGCGCGGACGATCTCGACGCGGGGCAGATCGCCGCGTACGACCCCGAGGCCTTCGGCGCGCTGCTCTCCGCGAAGCCCGCCGTGCACCGCTATCCGGGGTCGATGGCCAAGCGGATCCAGCAGCTCTGCCAGTTCCTCGTCGACGAGTACGGCGGTGACGCCGAGGCCGTCTGGGCGGACGCGGGGAGCGGGGCGGAGCTGCTCGCGCGGCTGAAGGCGCTGCCCGGTTTCGGGGTGCAGAAGGCGCAGATCTTCCTGGCGCTGCTCGGCAAGCGGTACGGCGTCCGGCCCACCGGTTGGCGGGAGGCGGCGGGGGCGTACGGGGAGCAGGGCTCGTACCGTTCGGCGGCCGACATCACCGGTCCGGAGTCGCTGGCGAAAGTTCGTGCCTTCAAGCAGGAGGCGAAGGCCGCCGCAAAGGCGGCGAAAGCACAGAAATCAGCCGGGAATTGAACGCTCCGAATGTCAATCCTGCTAAATCCGACATGAATTGTGCCGGAGCTGTTCACAGGAGCCATCAGAGATCGCTAACTTCCCCTCAACCTCGTCCGAATCGGGAAGGACCTCTGTGAACGCATCCTCTCGCAGAGCCGCGGCCACCCTGGCCGCAGCCGCACTCGCGACCCCGCTCCTGCTGGCCACCGCCTCCCCCGCCACCGCCACCGCGGACCCGGGGGCCAAGCCCGCCCGGGACGCAGCGCAGCTGGCGAAGAAGCTGGTCCGCGAGACGTCCGGCAAAGACGCCTACAAGCACCTGCAGAAGTTCCAGGCGATAGCCGACTCGGCCGGCGGGCACCGCGCGGCCGGATCGCTCGGGCACGACGCCTCGGCGGCGTACGTCTACCAGCAGCTGAAGAAGGCCGGCTACAACGTCTCGTACCAGAAGTTCGACTTCCTCTACACGCAGACGCTGGCCGAGAAGGCGTCGGTCGTCTCCCCCGCGCCGCGTGACATCGCGATCTCGGCGATGACGTACACGAAGTCGACCCCCGTCGGCGGCATCAAGGCCGACCTCGCCGCCGTCCCGGTCGACGCGGACGGCACGACCGGCTGTGAGCCGGGCGACTTCGCGTCGGGCACGTTCACCGGCAAGATCGCGCTGGTCAAGCGCGGTGGCTGCACCTTCGCCGCCAAGCAGGAGAACGCCGCCGCGGCCGGTGCCGTCGGCGCGATCATCTACAACAACACCGACGGCGCCCTCTCCGGCACCCTCGGCGACCCGGCCGCCGGCAAGATCCCGACGGGCGGCGTCACCCAGGCCGAGGGCGAGAAGCTCGCCGCGGACCTGGCCAAGGGGCCGGTGAACATCTCGTTCGAGATCCGCCAGCTCCAGGAGAAGCGTTCCACCAACAACGTCATCGCGGAGACGAAGCGCGGCAACGCGGCCAACACCGTGATGCTCGGCTCGCACCTGGACTCGGTGACCGCGGGCCCCGGCATCAACGACAACGGCTCCGGCTCCGCCGGTCTGCTCCAGGCCGCCCTGGAGCTCGCCGAGTCGAAGGCCAAGGTCCGCAACAAGGTCCGCTTCGCGTGGTGGTCGGCGGAGGAGAACGGGCTGCTCGGCTCCGAGCACTACGTCGCGAACATGAGCGAGCTGGACAAGAAGGAAGTCAAGCTCTACCTCAACTTCGACATGATCGCCTCGCCGAACTACGGTCTGTTCGTCTACGACGGCGACGACTCCGACAACGTCGGCGCGGGCGCCGGTCCCGAGGGCTCCGCCCAACTGGAGCGGGACATCACCGACTTCATGGACAGGCGCGGTCTGCCGCACGAGGGCACCGACTTCACTGGCCGCTCGGACTACGGCCCGTTCATCGAGATCGGCATCCCCTCCGGCGGCACGTTCACCGGCGCCGAGGGCATCAAGACGGCCGCGCAGGCGGCCAAGTTCGGCGGGACGGCGGGTGTCGCGTACGACGTGAACTACCACGCGGCCGGTGACGACCTGTCGAACATCAACATGACGGCCTTCGACGCCAACATCGACGTCATCGCCAACGCCGTGGGCACGTACGCCCACGACATCAGCTCCCTGAAGCGCCCGGTCGTCACCGTCCCGACGGAGGGCGACGCGGGCAGCGGCGGCGGCCTCCACGAGGACCACGACCACGAGGTCACGGAGTAGCACGGAGCAACTCCGGAGCACCACGGCACGAAGGGCGGGGCGGGAGAGACATCCCGCCCCGCCCCGTCCCTATCGCCTCCGCCGTGCCGTGCCGAAGAGCGACCTGGAGATCTCCCGCCCCAACCGCGCCGGCGACGTGAACACGCCGCTGTCCACCACCTGCCCGACGAGCGACTCGTCCTCCTTCGGCGGCCGCGTCCGCCGTGCCGGTTGAGCATCGGCAGCGGGACGCGGATACCCGCGTCCGGGTGACATTCCCCGTCCCACAGCAGCGCGCCCAGCTCCAGCGCCGGTCCCGAGAAGGCGTACCCCGCCGCGATCTCGCCGGTCGGGGACTGCTCACTCACGCTCATGACAGGACCCCTAGCTCCGGAATCGTGGCGGTTTGCCCCAGCAAGGCACCGGCCCCGCGTGGCTGCGCCGGGAGCCGCTTGCCCGGTAGGCTTTCCGTGTGATCTTCAAGCGCATCGGACAAGGCCGGCCGTACCCCGACCACGGCCGGGAAAGCACCCGGCAGTGGGCGGACGTCGCCCCGCGCCCGGTCCGTCTCGACCAGCTGGTCACCACGAAGGGCCAGCTGGACCTGGAGACGCTGCTCGCCGAGGACTCCACGTTCTACGGCGACCTCTTCGCGCACGTCGTGAAGTGGCGGGGCGACCTCTACCTCGAGGACGGACTACACCGCGCGGTGCGCGCGGCGCTCCAGCAGCGCCAGGTACTGCACGCCCGCGTCCTGGAGATGGACTAGCGCCGACGCGCCGCTCTGACCCTTTCGGGGGCTCTGCCCGTCCATCCGGACGCGATCACATGATCGTCAAGTATCCAACCTCGACGGACGGCATTACGCTGCGTCCATGAGCATGCTCACTCCCCCCGGAATGGGCGGAAAATACCGCATCACGGGCGACAAGTACCCCCGTATGCGCCGCCCCCGGCACCGTCGCAGGATCGTCCTCGCGGCCGCGGCCGCCGTGGTCGTGCTCGGCGCGGCCGGGTGGGGGACCGTGCAGCTTGTCGACGTGTTCTCCGGCGGTGACGAGGACACGAAGACGACGGCCGGTCACCGCACCGACTGCAAGCCCGCCCCCAAGCCGACGACGGCACCCGTCGCCGCGCTGCCCAAGCCCGCTCAGATCACGGTGAACGTCTACAACGCGACCCCGCGCAGCGGGCTCGCGAAGGCGACCGCCGACGAGCTCAAGAAGCGCGGCTTCCTCATCGGCAAGATCGGCAACGCCCCCGCCGCGTACGACAAGAAGGTCGCCGGCGCCGGGGTCCTGCTCGGTGCTCCCGGGGCGACCAAGGGCGCGTTCCCGGTCCTCGGCACGCAGCTGAAGGGCATCACGACGAAGACGGACACCCGCGCGACCGCGGACGTGGACCTGATCATCGGGACGGCCTTCAAGAACCTGGACCCCAAAGCGACGGCGGACGCGGCCCTGGTCGCTCTGAACAAGCCCAAGGCCCCGCCCGCCGGGAAGTGCTGAAGGTCCGCCGTCCGCTCGGCTAGTCGGCCGTGCCGTACATGCGGTCGCCCGCGTCGCCGAGGCCCGGGACGATGTACCCGTGCTCGTTCAGGCGCTCGTCGACCGAGGCCGTCACGACGGTCACCGGCGTGCCCGCCAGCTCGCGCTCCATGATCTCGACGCCCTCGGGGGCGGCGAGCAGCACGACCGCGGTGACATCGTCCGCACCGCGCTTGATGAGCTCCCTGATCGCGGCGACGAGCGTGCCGCCGGTCGCCAGCATCGGGTCCAGGACGTACACCTGGCGGCCCGAGAGGTCCTCCGGCATCCGCGTCGCGTAGGTCGACGCCTCCAGCGTCTCCTCGTTGCGGATCATGCCGAGGAAGCCCACCTCGGCGGTCGGGAGCAGCCGGACCATGCCGTCGAGCATGCCGAGGCCGGCGCGGAGGATCGGGACCACCAGCGGCCGCGGGTACGACAGCTTCACGCCGGTCGTCGGCGTGACGGGGGTCTCGATGTCGACCTGCTCGGTCCGCACGTCCCTGGTGGCCTCGTAGGCGAGCAGGGTGACCAGCTCGTCGGCGAGCCGGCGGAAGGTCGGGGAGTCGGTGCGCTTGTCGCGCAACGTGGTGAGCTTGTGGGCGACCAGCGGGTGATCGACGACGTGGAGACGCATGGTCACACAGTAGCCCGCACTGGCATCAACCCATGCCCTGGAGGGAAGGTGGGGGCACAGGACCCAGTCGTGGGGTGGTGTGGCCCATGCCCGACCCGGCAGACCCGGCGCAGCCGGAGGACGCCAGGAACCAGGGCGGCGAGAAGCCGCCCGAGACGGACGCGGAGCGCCGCAGGCGCCGCGCCCAGTTCCTGCGCGAGCTGCACGAGGCGAAGGCGCTCCGCGACCGTGTACAGCCCCGGCGCGCGCGGGCGGCCCGGATGCGCCAGCAGATGCGGATGCGGACCTTTCGCTGGTGAGGGCCACGGCGCCGGGCCGGCGCCGTGCGCCTCCCGTGCGCCGGTCCGTGCGCCGGGTCTGCGCACCCACCCGATGGGCGTCCGGATCAGACTGATGCACGACGCAAGAGCCGAAGACCTCTCCTGAAGCCGCTGTTTCTGCCACGATGCCGATTGGGCGGGGCATCGGAAGCGCGCCGCCGGATCGTTCACCTCTGATCAGTGGGAGAGTCACGGTGTACTTCGCCGCACTGCTCGCGCGCACCGAAGACGGGTGGGAAGCGAGCGACACAGAGCTCGACGACGTGGAGACCCTGTCGGATCTGATCGATCTGGCCCGCGAGGCCTCGATCGACGACGACACGGTGATCGTCTTCATCGAACAGGAGGACGCCTGGTTCGGCGTCCTGCGGATCGAGGGCGAGGACGACCCTCGCATCTACGTGTCGGACGGGGCGGCCGCCGCCCGCTCCTCGTACGGGGAGATCCTCACCAAGGAGATCCTCGGGGACGACCTGGACGACGCCGACACCCTGGACGACCTGAACCTCGACGGCACGGAGGACGGCGAGCCTCTGGACCGCGACGACGAGGAGGAGGAGGGTGCGTCCGTCGACGCGGTGCCCGCCGCACCGGTCGGCGACCGGCTGCTCCTCGCGGACCTCGGCATGTCCGAGAGCCAGCTGCAGGAGCTCGACAGCGACGCGCTCGCCGAGATCGCGGACGCGCTGGGCGCCGCGGAGGTTCTGGAGACCGTGCGCTAGTGACCGAAGCGGTACCCGATCCCGATCCCGATCCCGTCCGGGACCCCTGGCGGGAGTCCATGCGCCTCGCCCTCGCCGAGGCCGAGAAGGCGGCGTCGGCCGGTGACGTACCGGTCGGCGCGGTCGTGCTGTCCCCGGACGGCACGGTCCTCGCCCTCGGGCACAACGAGCGCGAGGCGACCGGCGACCCCACCGCCCACGCCGAGGTCCTGGCCCTGCGCCGGGCCGCGGCGCGGACCGGGGAGTGGCGGCTGACCGGCTGCACGCTCGTCGTGACCCTGGAGCCCTGCGTGATGTGCGCCGGCGCGCTCGTGCAGTCCAGGGTCGACCGGCTGGTGTTCGGCGCGCTCGACGAGAAGGCGGGCGCGTCCGGTTCGCTCTGGGATCTCGTACGGGACCGGCGGCTGAACCACCGTCCCGAGGTGATCCACGGCGTCCTCGGCGAGGAGTGCTCGGCGCAGCTCACGGCCTTCTTCCGGACCCGCTGACCCCTTCGCCGACCTGCGCGGAGATACGGATTTCATCGCGGGGGCCTCTTTGGGCTAAGCTCTCTCTCGGTAGCGTGTCCGAGCGGCCGAAGGAGCTCGCCTCGAAAGCGAGTGTGGCGCAAGTCACCGAGGGTTCAAATCCCTCCGCTACCGCTGATAGATGAAGGGTCGGTCCCGAAAGGGACCGGCCCTTCGTCTCGTTTCCGGCCCATCCCGGTTGCCGTACAACCCACGCGCCCGGCCGACGGTCCGGATCCCCGCGCACGCCGGCACCCCCACCTCCGCCCTCCACGACTTCGACAACGACGGCCCGGCCGACCCGCCGGGCCGGGCCGGTGCCTCGACCCCGGCGGCTTCCCGCCGGATCCGCCGGGCTCGACATCCATGCTGCTCCGCCGTCACCCTTCCGGGAGGGGCGGCAAAGCACCCCGATCACCAGGCCCTTGGTCCATAAAGGTCCGGTGAAGTGGCTGAAGTGGCTCGGTTAGACTCACGCGTCCACGCAGGGGTGCAGACAGGGGAGGGCGCGGCAGATGGCGCAAGCGAAGAAGGTCGCGCTCTACGCGCTCGTGGTCTTCGTGCTGTACACGATCATCAATTCCCCGGACAGGGCGGCCGATCTCGTCCAGGTAGGGTTCGAGGGCATATCGTCCGCCGCACAGGGCGTCGGCGAGTTCATGACCGAGCTCGTCAACTAGAACCACCGACGAGGAGTCCTGCTGTGATCCGCCATCTGGTCCTGTTCAAGCTCAACGAGGGCATCACGAAGGACGACCCGCGTGCCGTCGCCGCCGCCGAGGCGTTCGACGGGCTGGAGAAGGAGATCCCGGAGCTGGGCTTCTGGGAGTGCGGCTGGAACATCTCCGAGCGGCCGATCGCGTACGACTTCGCCATCAACTCGGCGGTCGAGGACACCGATGCGCTCCAGCGCTACCTGGACCACCCCGCCCACCAGGCCGGCGTCGCGCTGTGGCGCGAGATCGCCACGTGGGTGATCGCGGACTACGCGTTCTAGACACGTTCGGCTCTTTTCGGAAGGCCTCCCGCCGTCATGGCGGGGGGCCTTCCGGCTGTCTGCGTCCACCCCGACGCCGTCAACACGTAGCTATGCGGTGCTTGCACACAGTGGACATGTCTTGTGATGCTATGACCGCTTTTGACGGATGAGTTGACCGTAGTTGACCAGCAAAAGGGGTGGCGTGAACGTGCCGGCCAGTACAGCGCCTCAGGTCCCGCCCCAGAACGAGGCCGGCGACCCGGACACCCCACGCCCCCGACCCCAGAGCCACCGGCCCCAGAGCACCCGCCCCCAGAGCACCCGCGGCGCCGACACCCGCGCGCTCACCCAGGTGCTCTTCGGGCAGCTCAAGGGCCTTGAGCCGGGCAGCCCGGAACACGACCGCGTCCGAGGGGCGCTGATCGAGGCGAACCTCCCGCTCGTGCGGTACGCGGCGGCCCGCTTCCGCTCCCGCAACGAGCCCATGGAGGACGTCGTCCAGGTCGGAACCATCGGCCTGATCAACGCCATCGACCGCTTCGACCCGGACCGCGGCGTGCAGTTCCCGACGTTCGCCATGCCCACCGTCGTCGGCGAGATCAAGCGGTACTTCCGCGACAACGTCCGCACCGTGCACGTGCCGCGCCGCCTCCACGAGCTCTGGGTCCAGGTCAACGGGGCCACCGAGGACCTCACCACGGCCCACGGCCGCTCCCCCACCACCGCCGAGATCGCCGAGCGCCTGAAGATCGGCGAGGACGAGGTACTGGCCTGCATCGAGGCCGGGCGCTCGTACCACGCCACCTCCCTGGAGGCGGCCCAGGAGGGTGACGGACTGCCCGGACTGCTCGACCGGCTCGGTTACGAGGACCCCGCGCTCGCCGGGGTCGAACACCGGGATCTGGTACGGCATCTCCTCGTCCAGCTTCCCGAGCGCGAGCAACGGATCCTGATGCTCCGCTACTACAGCAATCTGACGCAGTCCCAGATCAGCCAGGAGCTGGGCGTCTCGCAGATGCATGTGTCAAGACTCCTCGCCCGGAGCTTCGCCCGATTGAGATCCGCAAACAGGATCGAGGTGTAACCGAAACGGGTAGACCGGTTCGGAGCAGTTCCACGGCGGCCCAAATGCCGTACACCCCTTGTTTCCTGCGGATATTCACCCACTCCATGTCGACAAGTCACTACAGCGTGTTGCCGACATGTGACATTCTGCTGGAACCGCGTTTGCCGCAGCCCCGCCTCCGGTATTCAGGTGGAGGCTGCGTTCCTCCGATGGTCGTGGCCGCCGCGACCGTCCGCGACCTCAAGGGGGTGGCATGTCCGCAGAACAGGGCAGCTCGAAGGTGCTCACGCTCACGCCCGCGCAGACGCATGTACCGATGCCGGTCCAGCCGACGGCCGAGAGTGCCGAGCCCGCCGCGCCGCTTGTTGTCATGCCGGAAGCCATCGACACCCGCACGCTCTCCCGTTCCCTCTTCCTGCGGCTGCGCGCCCTGGACGACGCCGGCGCCGCCGCGGACAGCCCGGAGCGGACGTACGTCCGCGACACCCTCATCGAGCTCAACCTGCCGCTCGTGCGGTACGCGGCGGCCCGCTTCCGCTCCCGCAACGAGCCCATGGAGGACATCGTCCAGGTCGGCACGATCGGCCTGATCAAGGCCATCGACCGGTTCGACTGCGAACGAGGCGTGGAGTTCCCGACGTTCGCGATGCCGACGGTCGTCGGCGAGATCAAGCGCTTCTTCCGCGACACCTCG
Source organism: Streptomyces sp. NPDC057271 (assembly GCF_042668715.1). Classification (NCBI taxonomy): domain Bacteria; kingdom Bacillati; phylum Actinomycetota; class Actinomycetes; order Kitasatosporales; family Streptomycetaceae; genus Streptomyces; species Streptomyces sp. NPDC057271. Next base: position 67,650 of record NZ_JBHUYJ010000018.1, on the reverse strand, counting down.
TGGTCGGTGCGCGTCCCGCGCCGGCTCCAGGAGCTGCGGCTCGCCCTGACGAAGGCCAGCGACGAACTCGCCCAGAAGCTCGACCGCTCGCCGACCGTCCCCGAACTCGCCGCCGTGCTCGGGGTGTCGGAGGAGGACGTCGTCGACGGCCTCGCGGTCGGCAACGCGTACACCGCCTCCTCGCTCGACTCCCCCTCCCCGGAGGACGACGGCGGCGAGGGCTCGCTCGCGGACCGGCTCGGGTACGAGGACGCGGCGCTCGAAGGCGTCGAGTACCGCGAGTCGCTGAAGCCCCTGCTCGCCAAACTCCCGCCCCGGGAGCGGCAGATCATCATGCTGCGCTTCTTCGCCAACATGACGCAGTCGCAGATCGGCGAGGAGGTCGGCATCTCGCAGATGCACGTCTCGCGGCTCCTGACGAGGACGCTGGCACAGCTTCGCCAGGGCCTCATCGACGACTGAAGTTCGCCGTTCCGGTTCCCAACTGACATGGCGTCAGCAACACTGACGCCATGCGGCGACAGAGGTCACTTCTGACGGTGGTCGCGCTCTGCCTCGGCGGAGCGCTGACCGCGTGCGGCGGCGGCGAGGGCGAGGGCTACGCGGCGGTCGGCGCGGGCTCCGGCCCGAAGGACGCGGTACGGCCATCGGGGTCGGTCACACTGTTCCCCCTGGACTCCCCGTCGGCGAGCGGTACGACATCGAGTACGTCGTCCCCCTCACCGCGCCCCCCGGGCACGACCCCCGGCCCGACCCCGGTACCGTCCACCGGCGGTACGGGCGCGGGCGGTACGGGCACGGGCGGGGACACAGGCACGGACGCAGGTACGGGTACGGGAACGGGAACGACCCCCGGAACCCCGCGCCCCGGGACGGCACCCGCCCGGCCGGGCACGACCCCGCCGCGCACCACGACGGCGCCGGCCCCGGGCACGACGACCACCCCACCACCGGCGACCCCCGCCACCCCCGCCGCGCTCACCCTCTCCGCCCCGGTCCTCGCGGACGCCGACAAGCGGTGGTGCGAGCGCGTGACGGTCACCTTCCGCAACACGGGCGGTACGGCCGCCACTTCGGGCACGGTCACCTTCGCCACCCACATCATCGGCGCCCTGGGCGTCGACTGGGCGACGATCGAATCGGCCCAGCCCCTGCCGGCCCCGATCGCCGCGGGAGCGGCCAGGACGCAGACGTACACGGTCTGCGTGGACTCCTGGAGGGTTCCGCTCGGCATGCACGTCGACACCCAGAGGGTCACGGCGACGTGGAAGTGACCGGAGGACCGTCCACGGCGTGATGCTCGCTACGGTGCCGGCGCATCAGCACGTTGGCATCGGTCTCCGCGCTCCAGTCGAACCGGACACGCGCCGCCGTCCGCCGCGCGGCGAGCTCCGCGCAGTCCGCGCACCCCGGCACGGGAACGGGCGGCCGGCTCAGCTCGTACTCCGCCTCCGCGCGCTCGTTCGCGGCCCGCACGCCCGCGCTGAGCCGCTCGGCGGCCGTGGCGGGCCGCACCCGCGCCGGATCGGCCTGCCACTCCCGCCCGCCCCCGACGGGCCGCAACATGGCGTACGGCCCCGCCTCGCCCCGGTACTCGCCCACCTTGCGGGCGGCGGGATCGTAGACGAACCCTCCGCACTCCATCTGCCCTGCCATTCCACAGCTCCTCACCCGATCGGGCGACTACTCTCAGTGGCTAAAGCGTTGCTCAATGGAGAGGGCGGCCACAACGCTCGACGCGTGCCAAGGGCCCACTGTCACAAGGGGGATGGAGTGAGCCGACGTAACGCCACCGGGGGTACGGCCGCGACGACGGCCGGTGTCTTCGGCGAGGTCCTACGGCACTACCGGGAGGCGTCGAGCCTCACCCAGGACGCCCTGGCCCGCCAGATCCCCTGCGACCGCTCGCACGTGGCCCGGGTGGAGGCGGGGACGCGGGTCCCGCAGGACACGTTCGCGAAGGCGTGCGACGAACTGCTGGATACGGGTGGGGTGTTACTGAGGCTGTGGGGCCGGATCGACTGGTATCCGACAGTGGAACACCCGGACTGGTTCGAGCGGCGGGCTCGAATGGACGCGGAAGCCTTGGCCGTCAGGGCGTACCAGACGCAGGTGATGCCGGGCCTGCTGCAGACTCCGGAGTACGCGACCGCCCTGTTCGCCCGGCGACTCACCTCTGCGGAGGAGGTGGCCGACCGAGTGAGAGCGAGGTTGAGCCGCCAGCGGCGCTTCCTCGCCGCGGACGGCCCGATGTACATCGCGGTTCTGGACGAGAGCTGTCTGCGCAACGTGGTGGGAGGTCCCCTCGTGATGCGCGACCAGTGCGCCCATCTGCTGGCCGTGGGCCAACTGACCAACATCCGGGTCCAGATCGCACCGTCGAGCCGACCCGAGATCGACCGCCCCGACGCTTCCATGTCGCTGATCCAGCTGCCGGGCGGGCAAGAATGGGTGTACTCGGAGTCGCTCGACAGAGGCCACCTCAGCGACGATCCGACCCTCTATGGGCGGCACGCCCGGACCTATGATGTGCTCAGGGCGGACTCGCTGTCGGCCCGCGAATCTGCCGCTCTGATCAGCGACTTGATGGAAGGGTACGGCCACCATGCAGATGCACGATCTGACTGCGGCGACCTGGGTGAAGAGCAGCTACAGCGGCGCGAACGGCGGCGATTGCGTCGAAGTCGCCCCCGGATTCCCCGGCCTCGTCCCCGTGCGTGACAGCAAGGCTCCCGAGGGGCCCGCGCTCGTCTTCGGCCGCCGGGCGTGGGACTCGTTCGTGGGTGCCCTGTGACCGTGGAACCGTAGCGGTACGCGCCCGCGCTCAGGCGAGGAAGAGCGCGGCGACCGCCGGGGCCGCGTACATCATCGGCCAGACCACGTGCGCGTACGAGCGGGCGCGGATCACGGTGACCAGGGCCCCGGTGAAGTACAGGGCCACGCCGATGCCGGCCGCGAGGCCGATCGCCGGGATCCACAGGCCGACGACGAGGCCCACCGCTCCGGCGGCCTTGGCGAGGCCGAGCCAGGTCCACCAGGACCGGGGGACGCCGTACTCGGTGAGCGGCTGGGTCACCCATGGGGCCTTGATGAAGACCGAGAGCGCCGAGAAGCCGACCATGAACGCGGCGACGGCGGTGACGACGATGTAGGTGGTGGTCATCTCGGGCTCCTCGGTTCGGGGCGGCGAGCGCTGCTCGCTCGTACACCCCACTGACGGAGCGCACCGTCCCTGTGTGACCGGTTCGGGCTGAGAAATAGGGTCGCGTGCATGGATGAAAGTGCGGAGCACGCGATGATCGCGGTCCCGGCGGGGCCCGTAGCGCTCTCGGACCGCCGGACACAGCGCAGTTGGACGGTCGAGGTCGCGTCCTGTCTGATCGCGGCGTACCCGGTCACCCAGGCCCTGTACGCGCAGGTCGCCGGGGAGTGTCCCGGCGCCTTCCGCGGTGAGGAGCTGCCCGTCGAAGGCGTGTCCTGGTGGGACGCGGCCCGGTTCTGCAACGCCCTGTCCGAGCGTGAGGGGCTCACGCCCGCCTACGTGATCCCGTCGGACGACGGCGAGGACGTCAGGTGGGACGCCTCGGCCGACGGCTACCGGCTGCCGACCGAGGCGGAGTGGGAGCACGCCTGCCGGGCCGGGACGGCCGGGCCTCGGTACGGGCCCCTCGACGAGATCGCCTGGCACCGCGGCAACTCGGAGGAGCGGATCCACGAGGTGGGCGGCCGGCGGCCCAACGCGTGGGGTTTCCACGACATGCTCGGCAACGTCTGGGAGTGGTGCTGGGACGTCTACGACGCCGAGGTCTACGGCGGTTACCGCGTCCTGCGTGGCGGCGGCTGGTTCGACGAGCACTGGAGCTGCCGGGCTTCCGTGAGGCGCCGCAGCCACCCCACGTTCCGCGTCGACGACGTCGGATTCCGCCTCGCGCGGTCCGCCGGTCGCTGACCGGAGCACGTCGGTGGGGGAGGCCCGGCCCCGTCCTCACCCAGGTGAGTGGATCACACCGTCCATGCAGCTCAGCGGGGCCGAGCCGTCGGCCCCTCGGCGCCGGACGGGGCCGGAGTCTGTGGACCGTCACGCAGGACGGCCCGATCCGGGAGGTCTCCCCCATGTCCACATTCACCGGTCTGCGAAGAGCCCTGGGGCGCGGAGGACTCGCGGCCGCCGCGAGTCTGGCGCTGGTGCTCGCCCTTCCCGGAGCCGCGCTGGCCGCCCCGGGAGATCTGGATCCCGGCTTCGGGGGCGACGGCACCGTCCTCACCGACGCCGGAGGTGAGGAGTCGGGCAACGACGTGCTGGTGCAGCCCGACGGCAAGATCGTCGTGGTCGGCACCGACGCGACCGACTCGTTCGGAAACTACGCGCTGGTCCGCTATCTCGCGGACGGCAGTCTGGACTCCACCTTCGGCGACGGTGGAAGGGTGTCCACCGACGGTGGCTTCATCGAGACCGCGGAGGCGGCAGCGGTGCAGGCCGACGGCAAGATCGTCGTGGTCGGGAGCGCCGCGACCGACTTCGAGACGTGCTGCACGTTCACGGTGGCCCGCTACACCGCCGCCGGCAGCCTGGACCCGACGTTCGGCGACGGCGGCGTCGTGTTCCTCACCGCGTTCGGCCAGCCCGCGGCAGGGCAGGACGTGGCGGTGCGTCCCGACGGCAGGATCGTCGCCGCCGGTTACGCGGGCGGCCGTTTCGCGGTGGCCCGCCTCCTCGCGGACGGCACCCCGGACGCCACCTTCGACGGCGACGGTCTGGTCGCCACGGACCCTGACCCGAGTCCGGAGGCGGGCGGATCGGGCCGATCCCTCGCCCTGCAGACCGACGGCAAGGTCGTCGTCGGCGGCGAGGTGGGCACGACCGGCTTCGACTTCATGCTGCTGCGGTACAACGCCGACGGCAGCCTGGACACCGGGTTCAGCGGTGACGGCATGGTGCGGACCGACTTCGGCGCGTACGAGGGAGCCGAGGAGGTGGCCGTGCAGGGCGACGGCAAGATCGTCGCCATCGGCAACACCGACGCGGACGCGGCGGTGGCCCGGTATCTCGCCGACGGCAGCCTGGACACGACCTTCAGCGGTGACGGCAGGGTGACCACCGCCGGTGGAGCGGCCAGGGACGGGGTCGTGCAGTCCGACGGCCGGATCCTCGTCGCGGGCAGGGGCGGCGCCACCGGCGGCAACTTCGGGCTGATCCGCTACAACCCCGACGGTGCGCTCGACCCCGGCTTCGGGGCCGACGGCCGGGTGACCACCTCGTTCGACGGCGCCGACATCGCCAACGCGGTGGCGCTGCAGTCCGACGGCAAGATCGTCGCGGCGGGCACCGGGGGGCCGAACACCGACTTCGCGGTCGCCCGCTACGAAGGTGGCGGGGGAGCCCCGACGCCGCCCTCCGTGGACGTGTCGGTGACGAAGACCGGGCCGGGCACGATCAGCATCGGTGACCAGGCCACGTACACGATCCGGGTGACCAACAACAGCACCACGGCGACGGCCACCGCGGCCTCGGTCTCCGACACGCTCACCGGCGGCTCCGGGACCCTGTTGTCGGCCACACCCAGCCAGGGCGGCCCCTGCACCGTCAACCCCACCACCATGACCTGCCCGCTGGGCAACCTCGCCCCGGGCGCCTCGGCCACCGTCACCGTGGTCGCCGAACCCCGCGCCACCGGCACCCTGACCGACTGGGTCGCCACCGCCGCCGTCGAGACCGACCCAGCCCCCGGCAACAACAACGCCAACGCCGCCACCACGGTCGACAACGCCCGCGGCTGCACGATCATCGGCACCAGCAGCTACGAGACGCTCAACGGCACCTTCGGCAACGACGTCATCTGCGCCCTCAGCGGCAGTGACACCGTCAACGGCCGCGGAGGCAACGACACCGTGTACGCCGGACCCGGCAACGACCTGGTCAACGGCGGAAACGGCGCGGACCGGCTCATCGGCCAGAGCGGCAACGACCGCCTCAACGGCGACGCCGGCAACGACAACCTCGACACCCGCGACGGGGTCACCGGCAACGACGCCGCCTACGGCGGAACCGGCTTCGACACCTGCTCCACCGACCCCGCGGACTTCCGCAGCAGCTGCCCGTAGGGGGGCGCCGGACGGAGCCGGCGCCGGAGCCCGCGGAGGGTTCCGGTGCCGGTTCGCGTGTCCGCCGGACGCGGGGCCCGGGCTCAGCCCAGGGCCAGCCAGGCCACCGCCGCCACGACGACGATCGCCGCGATCACGCCGACGATGAGGCCCACGCGGGGGCCGGAGGACCGGGGAGTCGCCGCGGCCTGGCGGCCGCCGCCCTGCGGGGCGCCCTCGTCGACGAAGGCGCGGAACATCTGGGTGCTGCCGGCCGGGTCGTAGTTGCCCTCGGGGCCGGGGCCCTGACCGTACGGAGCTTGGGGGTTGTGTGCCATGAGCCAGGACCCTAGCGAACCCCCGCTTCCTGCCCCAAGCCCCGGCAGGGTCCGGGCACCGCTCCAGCACTGATCCCCCGCACCCTTACCCCCTGCCCCTCCCCCCGGCCTTCCCCTCCCGCCCCCTCCCCTTTGCCGATTCTTTAGCGCCGTTTGACCGATTTAGTTTGCCTGAAGCAACCATCCATCTCTATGGTTGCCCTAAGCAACAAGATGCATCGGGTCATGGGGTCACAGTGGACAAGCCGAACCGGTACGAGAACCTCGCCCGGCAGGTCAGCGCCATCGGCGCGGTCAAGCGCGGGATGGCCCGCTCACTGCCCGCCGACTGCCCCAGCGGATCGGCCATCGTCCTCGCCCTGCTCAAGCACGACGGGGACATGAGGATGAGCCGCATCTCGGAGCGGATGGCCGTCGACATGTCGGTCAGCAGCCGCCACGTCTCCCACGCCGTCGACCGCGGCTGGGTCGAGCGGCTCCCGGACCCGGCCGACAAGCGCTCCCGCATCCTGCACCTCACCGACGAGGGCAGGGAGAAGCTCGGCGAGCTGGACCGCCGGCTGACCGCGATGCTCACCCGCAACCTCGCGGACTGGTCCGACGACGACGTCGAACTCCTCACCCACCTGCTCGCCCGTCTCCGCGACTCCTTCGGGGACTGCCGGGCCCACCACGCGTAACAGCAAAGGACGTTCATGGCCACGACCACACCCGCCCCGCCAGCGCAGGCGGGCGGCCACACCTCTGCCGGTGCGCCCATGTCGCACCGGCAGATCATGGAGGCGCTCGCCGGGCTGCTGCTCGGCATGTTCGTCGCCATCCTGTCGTCGACGATCGTCTCCAACGCCCTCCCGCAGATCATCACCGACCTGGGCGGCGGCCAGTCCGCCTACACCTGGGTCGTCACGGCCGCGCTTCTGTCGATGACCGCGACCACCCCGCTCTGGGGCAAGCTCGCGGACCTCTTCTCCAAGAAGCTGCTCGTCCAGATCGCACTGCTCATCTACGTCGCCGGCTCGGTCGTCGCCGGCCTCTCCCAGAACACCGGCATGCTCATCGCCTGCCGTGTCGTCCAGGGCGTCGGCGTCGGTGGTCTGACCGCCCTCTCCCAGATCATCCTGGCCGCCATGATCGCCCCGCGGGAGCGCGGCCGGTACAGCGGCTACCTCGGCGCCACCTTCGCCGTCGCCACCGTCGGCGGCCCGCTGCTCGGCGGCGTCATCACCGACACCGACTGGCTCGGCTGGCGCTGGTGCTTCTACGTCGGCGTGCCCTTCGCGCTGATCGCGCTCCTCGTCCTGCAGAAGACGCTGAAGCTCCCGGTCGTCGGGGTCCCCCGAGCCGAGGGCCAGGGGGGCAAGGTCAAGGTCGACTGGGCCGGAGCCTTCGTCATCAGCGCCGCCGTCTCCCTCCTCCTGATCTGGGTGACCTTCGCGGGCGACAAGTACGACTGGATGTCATGGCAGACGGCCGCGATGGTCGGCGGCTCCGTGGTCCTCGGCGCGCTCTTCGTCCTCGTCGAGTCCCGTGCCGACGAGCCGATCATCCCGCTGTGCCTCTTCCGCAACCGCACCATCACCCTCGCCTCGGTCGCCTCGCTCTTCGTGGGCGTCGCGATGTTCGCCGGCACGGTCTTCTTCAGCCAGTACTTCCAGCTGGCCCGCAACGAGTCGCCGACGATGTCCGGCGTCCTCACGATCCCGATGATCGCCGGCCTGTTCGTCTCCTCGACCGTCTCCGGCATGGTCATCACCAAGACCGGCCGCTGGAAGGCCTGGCTGGTCAGCGGCGGTGCCCTGACGACCGGCGGGCTCGGCCTGCTCGGCACCATCCGCTACGACACCGAGTACTGGCACATCGCGCTCTTCATGGGCGTCATGGGTCTCGGCCTCGGCATGATGATGCAGAACCTGGTGCTCTGCACGCAGAACCAGGTGGCCCCGGCCGACCTCGGCTCCGCCTCCTCCGTCGTCACCTTCTTCCGCTCGCTCGGCGGCGCCGTCGGCGTCTCGGCGCTCGGCGCGGTCCTGGCCCACCGGGTCACGGACTACGTCCAGGACGGCATGGCCGCGCTCGGCCCGAAGGCCGCGGGCATGAGCGGCGGCACGGGCGGCGGCATCCCGGACATGGACAGGCTGCCGGCCCCGATCCGTACCGTCATGGAGGACGCGTACGGCCGCGGTGTGGGTGACGTCTTCCTCTACTCGGCCCCCTTCGCGCTGCTCGCCTTCCTGGTGACGCTGTTCATCAAGGAGGTCGCGCTGAAGAGCGGTTCGGCCCCGCAGGCCGACGGCCACGAGAGCGAACTCGCCCGCCCGGGCGAGTGACCGACTCCCGCCCGCGCTCCGAGCGGAGGCGCGGCCGGGTCCGGGGCGGCAGGCAGGGGACGGCCTGCCGCCCCGTTGTTCCACGGGGAGAGTGAGGGCACGGATGGGGAGTTCTCCGGTACGGGCGGGGGCCGGCCTCTGACTCCGCCCCCCGCCCGTGTTCGTACCGGCCCCCGTCCGGCTCGTACCGGCTACCGCCCGCGCTCGTACGGCTACCGGGGTTGCTCGGGGCCCACGCCCTCGCGGGCGACCATGACCTCGATGCCCGCGACCAGGATGTCGAGGGCGTACGCGAAGTCCCGTTCCCAGATGGCGCTGACGCTGCCGTGCGAGGCGCGTTCGTCGAGGATCTCCGCGATCGGTTCGAGCACCTCCGTGAACTGCGGATCGTCGCGGAAGGCCTTGATCGACTCACCGTAGAAGTCGTCCTGGGACATGCCCGCCTCGGCCGCCCGGCGCTCGAACTGCGACTCGATCGTGCCGTAGCCGTACACGAACTGGAAGACCGCGGACATCGCGCTCGGCTGCCGTCGCATCGGCAGACCGGTGTCCCCGATCGCCTCCTGGATCTTGGCGCCCACGGCGATCGCGTGCGGGCCGATGTTCAGGTATCGGCCCGCGCTCGGCGACATCCACGGGTGGCGCACCAGCATCCGCCGGTAGTCCAGGGCGAGGACGCGGACCCGGTCCTGCCACTCCCCGGCGGCGTCGACCGCGGCGAGGTCGATCTCGCCGTAGACCGAGTCGACGGCGTACTCGATGATGTCGTCCTTGGTGTCCACGTACCAGTAGAGCGACATCGCCGTGACACCCAGCTCGGTCGCGAGCTTGCGCATCGAGAGACCGGCCAGGCCGTCCTCGTCCAGCATCCGGATCGAGGTCGCCACGATCCGGTCGCGGTCGAGACCGGCCGGCCCGCCTCCGCCGCGCGGGGCCCGCTTTTCGAGCCACACGCTGGAACCCGCCGGGTTCTTGGCCCGGTCGGCGGCCTTGACCATCACGTTCCTCCGTGCGCTCACCTGTCAGCGGTCCTTCACCATGCTATGCAGCCGCGTCCCTCTTCTCGGACCGCTCCGCCCTGCGCAGCAGCGCGGCCGCGACCAGACCGCCCGCGAAGACGGCGACCGCGCCGACCAGCTGGCTGGTCTGGAGGCCGGAGGCGAAGGCGTCGGAGATCTCCGCCCGTTCGGCGTCGCCTCCGGCCGCCGCGAGGGCCGCGGGCAGCGAGGTCGCGGTGACGGCGACCAGGGCGGCGAACCGGGCGTTGAGCACGGCGCCCAGGACGGCGACGCCCAGACCGTTGCCGAACTCGGCGAGGGTGCCGTTGATTCCGGCGCCCACGCCCGCCTTCTCCGGCGGGATCGCGCTCATGATGGCGTTGGCCATGGCGGGGGACGAGACGGCGATACCGGCGCCCATCAGGACCAGCCCGAGGAGCATGCCCCCGTAGCTGCCGTCCGTGCCCCCGCCGAGCACGGCGATCGAGGTGAGGCCGCCGGAGACGAGTGTCATACCGACGAGGACGGCCATCGGGGTGCCGATCCTCATCACGAGCCTGGGGCCGAGACCGGTCAGGTTGAGGCCCACGATCGTCAGCGCGAGCGGCGCCATCCGCAGACCGGCCTCCAGCGGCTCGTACCCGAGGACGAACTGCAGGTGCTGGGTGAGGAGGAAGAGCGAGCCGCCCATGCCGAAGACGACGAGCAGCGAGCCGCCGACGGCGCCGATGAACTTCTGGTTGCGGAAGAAGTGCATGTCGAGCATCGGGTACGGGGTGCGCAGCTCCCACAGCGCGAAGGCACCGAGGACGGCGGCACCGACAGCGGCCGGGACCAGCACCTCGGCGGAGGTCCAGCCGTGCTCGGGCCCGGTGATGATCGCGTACACGACGGCGGTCATACCGATCGTGGAGAGCAGCGCGCCGAGCAGGTCGGGGCGCTCACCATGGGGGTTCTTCGACTCCGGTACGAGCTTGAGGACGGCGACCAGGCCGATCAGTGCCACCGGGATGTTGACGAGGAAGATCATCCCCCACCAGAAGTGGTTCAGGATGACCCCGCCGATCAGCGGGCCGCCTGCGAAGCCGAGCGAACTGACGGTGGACCAGAGCGCGATGGCCTTGACCCGCTCCGAGTCGTCGAAGATCTGCATGACGACGGCGAGCGTGGTGGTCATCAGGAGCGCGCCGCCGACACCCATGCCGGCCCGGGCGGCGATGAGCTGCTCGGTGGAGCCGGCGAGTCCCGCGGCGAGCGAGCCGAGTCCGAAGAGCGCGAGGCCGACGGCGAGGAGCTTCTTGCGGCCGTAGCGGTCGGCGGCGTTGCCCGCGGTGAGCAGGAGGCCGGACTGGACGAGCGAGTACGCGTTGATCATCCACTGGATGTCGGTGGTGGACGCGTGGAGTTCGGAGGTCAGCGACGGGATCGCGACGCTCAGGACGGTGTTGTCGAGCAGCACGGTGAGCTGGGCGAGACAGATGACGCCGAGGATCAGCCAGCGCTGCGGGTGCCCACCGGTGGTGGTGGGCGAGGAGGCGGCGGTCGTCGCCGTCATGGTTCCCCCTTGTACGGTGTACGGGACTTGGTCTCGTACACCGTACAAGGGTCTCCCTTACGCTGTATAGCGATTACTTCTGGCGGGTCAGGTCGTAGAAGGTGGAGCCGTCGACGGTGACCTGTTCGAAGGTGGCCGTCACCCAGGAGGAGATCTCCGAGCCGCCACCCATGCGGCCTCCCATGCCGCCTCCGCCACCCATGCCACCCATGCCGCCCATGCCGCCTCCGCCGCTGACGAAGTAGTGGATCTTGCCCTGGGCGACGTACTGCTTGAACTGGGCCAGGGTCGGGGACGGGTCGCTGCCGTTGAAGCCGCCGATCGCCATCACCGGCTCTCCGGTGGCGAGCTGGTAACTGGCGGCGTTCTGGGCGCCGATGGCCGCCGCGACCCAGGTGTAGTCGTCGGCGCCCGCGAGGAGCGTGGCCTTGGCCTCGGAACCGACGGTCGCGCCGTTGAGCAGGCCGCCCATCCCGCCGCCACCAACCGTGCCACCGCGCTCCATGCCCTGGGGCGGGGTGCCGCCGGGCATCTGACCGCCGGGGGCCTGACCGCCGGGGGCCTGACCGCCGGGCATCTGACCGCCGGGGGCCTGACCGCCGGGCATCTGGCCGCCGGGGGCCTGACCCTGACCGCCGGGGCCGCCGGGGCCCCGGCCACCCTGGCCCTGCCCGGGCGCCTGCCCCTGCCCGGGCGCCTGCCCCTGCCCGGGCGCCTGCCCCTGACCCTGACCCGGGCCGTCGGGCATCCGCATGCCGCCGCCCGGCCGGCCGCCCATCGCCCCGCCCGCCGGGCCCGCGGTCACGATCGAGCCCTGGTGGCCCGTGCCCAGCGTCTCCAGCGTGTACGCGAACGGACCCGCCAGCCCCGCCGCCAGACCGAGCCCCGCGATCCCGAGCCCGATCCGCCGGTCGAGCCGGCCCGCGAGCAGCAGCCCGACCGCGGCGACCGAGCCGGCGACCAGGACCGTCCAACGCAACCACGGCAGCCAGTCCGGCGTCCGGCCCAGCAGCACGTAGGCCCAGACCGCCGTCGCCGCCACCGTCACCGCGAGCGCCGCCGAGGCGGCGAACCGGCCCCGCTCCTCCCACAGGACGCCCGCGCCCATGCCGACGAGCGCCGCGACGTACGGGGCCAGGGCCACCGTGTAGTACTCGTGGAAGATGCCGGCCATGAAGCTGAACACGGCCAGCGTGATCAGCAGCGAACCGCCCCAGACCAGGAACGCGGCACGGGCCGTGTCCTTCCTGGGCGCACGCCAGGTCATCACCAGACCGGCCGCGAGCAGGATCAGCGCGGCGGGCAGCAGCCAGGAGATCTGGCCGCCGACGGCGTCGTCGAACATTCGGCCGATGCCGGTCTCGCCCCAGCCTCCGCCACCGCGGCCCCCGCCTCCGCCACCGACACTGCCGGTCTCGTTGCCGTTGATCCGGCCGAGGCCGTTGTAGCCGAAGGTCAGTTCGAGGAAGCTGTTGTTCTGCGACCCTCCGATGTACGGGCGCGAGGACGTCGGCCAGAGCTCGACCAGGGCCACCCACCAGCCGGCCGAGACGATCATCGCGAGCCCGCCGAGGGCCAGTTGGCCCATCCGGCGGCCGAACCCGGCCGGCGCGCACACCGCGTACACGAGCGCCAGCGGCGGCAGGATCAGGAACGCCTGGAGCGTCTTGGCGAGGAACGCGACACCGAAGGCGACCCCGGCCCACACCAGCCACTTCGTGCCGCTCTTCGCGTCCTCCAGCGCCCGCAGCACGCAGTACACGGCGACCGTCATCAGCAGCGCGAGCAGAGCGTCCGGGTTGTTGAAGCGGAACATCAGCGCCGCGACCGGCGTGAGTGCGAGGACCGTGCCCGCGATCAGCCCGGCGCCCGCGCCGAAGCGGCGCCGTACCGCCGCGTAGAGCACGCCGACGGTCGCCACGCCCATCAGGACCTCGGGAAGCAGGATCTGCCAGGACCCGAGCCCGAAGACGCGCACGGAAAGGGCCATCGGCCAGAGGGCGGCCGGCGGCTTGTCGACGGTGATGGCGTTGGCGGCGTCGAGCGAGCCGAAGAAGAAGGCCTTCCAGCTCTCGCTGCCGGCCTGGACGGCTGCGGAGTAGAAGGAGTTGGCGTAGCCGGAGGCGCTCAGGTTCCAGACGTAGAGCGCGGTGGTGACGGCGAGGAGGGCGAGGAAGGCGGGCCGCACCCACGGAGCGTCCTCGGTCCGTCCGCGCCAGACGCGGGCGAGACGGCCGACGGGAGGCGACGCGGCGTGCGCGCCGTGGGCCGCCGCGGGCGGCGCCGGGTCGTACGGGGTCGTGGTCGTGGTCATCGCGTGTCCCTTGAGAGCGAGGTGTCCGGGAAGACCCAGAGCCGGAAGAGGAGGAACCGCACGACGGTCGCGGCGAGGTTGGCCACGATCAGAACGGCGAGTTCGGTGGAGTGGGCGGCCTGGCCGGTGGCCGCGCCGAGCGCGGCGAGCGAGCCGCTTGTCAGGGCGAGACCGATGCCGAAGACGACGAGACCCTGCGCCTGGTGGCGTACGGCACGGTCCCGGCCGCGCACCCCGAAGGTGAGGCGCCGGTTGGCCGCCGTGTTGGCGACGGCGGAGACCAGGAGTGCGGCGGCGTTGGCGAGTTGGGAGCCCATGCCGAGCCGGAAGGCCGAGTACAGCGCCAGGTAGAAGAGGGTGGACAGCGCGCCCACCACGCAGAAGCCGAGGAGCTGCCGGGCCAGCCCGCCGGGCACGCCCGCCAGTTGCCGGTCGCGCGGATCGTCCCCGAAGGGACGGGCGAGCCGGTCGAGCGGCAGCGAGCCGGTGGCGAGCGCCCGGCCGACGCGCCAGACGCCCTTCAGGTCGTCGGTGGCGGTCCGCACGATGTGGACGGTGGAGTCGGGGTCGTCGACCCAGTCGACGGGCACCTCGTGGATGCGCAGCCCGGCGCGCTCGGCGAGGACCAGCATCTCGGTGTCGAAGAACCAGCCGGTGTCCTCGACCATCGGCAGCAGCCGCTCGGCGACGTCACCGCGTACGGCCTTGAAGCCGCACTGCGCGTCGGAGAACCGCGCGGCGAGCGAGCCGCGCAGGATCAGGTTGTAGGCCCGCGAGATGAACTCCCGCTTCGGCCCGCGGACGACCCGCGAGGAGCGGGAGAGCCGGGAGCCGATCGCGAGGTCCGAGTGGCCCGAGATGAGCGGCGCGACGAGCGGGAGGAGTGCGTTGAGGTCGGTGGAGAGGTCCACGTCCATGTAGGCGAGGACCGGTGCGTCCGAGTGCGACCAGACGGTGCGCAGCGCCCGGCCCCGGCCCTTCTGCTCCAGCCGTACCGAACGCACCTCGGGCAGCTTCGCCGCCAGGGCGGTCGCCACCTCGGGGGTCCGGTCGGTGGAGGCGTTGTCGGCGACCGTGACGCGGAAGCCGTACGGGAAGGTGCGGGAGAGGTGGTCGTGGAGCCGCAGCACGCACGGCTCCAGGTCCTTCTCCTCGTTGTAGACGGGGATCACCACATCGAGGACGGGCCGCCCGGCCGTCCCCACGGGCAGGTGGTCCCGGGCGGGGAGGGTGCCCGCGATCGTTTGGGTTCGCATGGCACAGACCCTCTCCAGGGCGGCTGTCACGGCTGTGTGATGAGCCTGTGCCCTGCCTGTGAGTCCTGCGGGACGTGCTGGTTCTCCAGCGGGAGGGCCACCGTGAAGACGGTCCCTCCCGGCCGGCTCCTGACGGTCACCTCACCGCCGTGGGCGACCGTCACGGCCCGCACGATGGCGAGCCCGAGCCCGGTGCTGCTGCCGTCGGCACGGCGAGCGCGGGAGGCGTCCCCGCGGGCGAAGCGCTCGAAGACGACGGGCAGGAGCCCGGCCGGGATGCCGGGTCCGTCGTCCTCGATCTCGACGAGGGCGCGGCCGTGGACGTGGCTCTGGCCTTGGCCTTGGCCCTGACCTTGGCCCTGACCTTGGCCCTGACCTTGGCCTTGGCCTCGGCCACCCTCCGTCCGTACGCGCGCGGTGACGTGCGTGCCGGGCGGGGTGTGGGTACGGGCGTTGGCGAGCAGGTTGACCAGGACCTGGTGGAGGCGTGCCGCGTCCGCCCGTACCGACACGGCGGAGTCGGGGAGTTCGAGCCGCCAGTGGTGCTCGGGTCCCGCCGCGCGGGCGTCCGAGAGCGCGTCCACGACGAGCGGTGCGAGATCGGTGCTCTCGTACGAGAGCGGGCGTCCGGCGTCCAGTCGGGCGAGCAGCAGCAGGTCCTCGACCAGACCCGTCATCCGGGTCGCCTCGGACTCGATCCGCCCGAGCGCGTGCCGGGTGTCGGGCCCGCACTCCTCCCGGCCGCGCCGGGTCAGTTCCGCGTACCCCCGGATCGAGGCCAGCGGCGTGCGCAGCTCGTGGCTGGCGTCCGCGACGAACTGCCGCACCCGGGTCTCGCTCTGCTGACGGGAGTGGAGCGCGGAGTGGACGTGGTCGAGCATCCGGTTGATGGCGGCGCCGACCTGCCCCACCTCGGTCCGCGGATCGGCCTCGGGGACACGGTGGTGAAGGGCCGGTTCGCCGCTGTGCAGCGGCAGTTCGGAGACCTGGGTGGCGGTGGCGGCGACCCGCCGCAGCGGGCGCAGCGCGATCCCGACGAGCGCCGAGCCCGCGAGCGAGGCGGCGACGAGACCGGCGCCGGTGACGCTCACCTCGACGAGGATCAGGGTGGAGAGGGTGTCCTGGACGTCGGAGAGCGGGATCCCGACGAGATAGTCCCCACGGCTCCCGGAGGCGTACTCGACCCGGTAGTCGTCCAGGCCCGGCAGCTCGACGGTGTGCGGCGCGCCGTCGCGCGGAGCGGCGGCGAGGGCGGCGCGCTGGGCCGCGTCCAGGGTCCGTGCGCGGTACTTCGGGCCGTACGTCCCCTGCTCCTCCTCCTCGGAGACGGCGGCGTCCCGCAGCTCGCCGTCCACGACCGACGCGCCGACGGTGCCGAGCGGGGCGCCGGGACCGGTGAGGAATCCGAGCACCTCGAAGGGGGTGCCGCCGGGGATGGGCCCCGGCATGTCCTGCGGCGGCCCGGCGGCCCGGTTGGCGACACCCTGGAGCTGCCCGTCGGCCTGGTCGTACAGGTACGACCGGAACGCGATCGTCGTCACCGCCCCGATCACGGTGGCGACGATCGCGATGAGCGTGACGGCGGAGACGACGAGCCGCGTACGGAGCGACCACGAGCGAGGGCCTCGCAACCGGGTACGGGAGCGAAGGCCTCGCAACCGGGTACGGGAGCGAAGGCCTCGCAACCGGGTACGGGAACGCAGGCCGGCCGGCTCGGAGCGAGGGCCTGGCATGGGTCGGTCTACTCCCCCGGCTTGATGAGATAGCCCGCCCCGCGCCGGGTGTGGATCATGGGGGCCCGCCCCACGTCGATCTTCCGGCGCAGGTAGGAGATGTACAGCTCGACGACGTTCGCCTGGCCGCCGAAGTCGTACGACCACACCCGGTCCAGGATCTGCGCCTTGCTGAGCACCCGGCGCGGATTGCGCATGAGGTAGCGCAGCAGCTCGAACTCGGTCGCGGTCAGATGGATCGACTCGCCACCGCGCGTGACCTCGTGGCTGTCCTCGTCCAGCGTCAGGTCCCCGACGACGAGCAGCGACTCGCTCCGCACCTGCGCCGCGCCGGACCGCCGGATCAGCCCGCGCAGCCGCGCCACGACCTCCTCCAGGCTGAACGGCTTGGTGACGTAGTCGTCGCCGCCCGCCGTGAGCCCGGCGATCCGGTCCTCGACGGCGTCCTTGGCGGTCAGGAACAGCACCGGCACGTCCGGCTGCTCGCGGCGCAGCCGGCCGAGCACGGAGAGTCCGTCCATGTCGGGCAGCATCACGTCGAGGATCACCGCGTCGGGCCGGAACTCCCGGGCCTCGCGCAGCGCTCCGGCCCCGTCGCCGGCGCTGTGCACCTGCCAGCCCTCGTACCGCAGGGCCATGGAGAGCAGCTCGGCGAGCGAGGCCTCGTCGTCCACGACGAGGACGCGGACGGCGGAACCGTCGGGCCGGCGCATGTCGGTGCGCCCGCGGGGCTTCGTGGCAGTCATACCGCCACGCTGACCCGGGGTACTGAGAGCTCCCTTTCCCCTACCTGTGAATTCCCTGAGAAACCTGGGGGAAGAGCGCGGCCCCGTTCTCGTACAGGACGCGGCGCAGCCAGTCGTCCCCGAGGCCGAGCCGTTCGAGGGCGTCGAGCTGGTGGACGTACGGATGGGGGATGTTCGGGAAGTCGGAGCCGAGGAGGATCCGGTCGCCGAGCGCGCGCAGCCGGGGGAGTTCGGCGGTGGGGAAGGGCGCCAGGCGTTCACTGAAATCGGTGAACGCCATGGTGGTGTCCAGGTGGACGCCCTCGTACCGCTCGGCGAGGTCGAGGAAGTCCCCGTACTCGGGCGTGCCCATGTGCGCGACGACCAGCCGGAGCCGTGGATGACGGGCGAGCACCCGCCCGACCGGCGCGGGTCCGGTGAACCTGCCGGGGGTCGGTCCGGAGCCGCAGTGGACCACGACGGGCGTGCCGGCCTCGGCGAGGACGCCCCAACTGTCTTCGAGCAGCTCGTCGTTCGGATCGAACCCGCCGACCTGGAGGTGCACCTTGAAGACACGGGCCCCGGCGTCGAGGGCGTGCCGGACGTAGCCGGTGGCGCCCGGCTCCGGGAAGAGCGTGGCGGTGTGCAGACAGTCGGGCGTACGAGCGGCGAAGCCGGCGGCCCAGCTGTTGAGCCACTCGGCCATGCCGGCCTTGTGCGGATAGAGCATCGAGGTGAAGGCGAGGACCCCGAACTCGCGGAGGAGGGCGACCCGCCGGTCCTCCTCCTCGCGGTAGGTGATGTGCCACTCCACACCGGTCAGGGGGCCGACGGCGTCGAAGTAGGCCCAGACCTTGTCGAGGACGTTCTGGGGCATGAAGTGGGTGTGGACGTCGACGAGCCCGGGGATCCCGAGTCGCCGGGCGAGCTGTCGCGTCGCGTCAGCCGCGCTCAAAACCGTAACTCCGCTCGACCCTGCCGATGTGGACGCTGTAACTCTCGTACCAGTGCTCCCTGCCGTGACGCTTCGCGGCCTGGTGCTCGGCATTGTCCCGCCAGGCGTCGAGGGATGCGAGGTCGCGGAAGTACGCGACGGTGATGCCGAGGCCGCCCGGGGTGCGGGCGCCCTCGGCACCGAGGAAGCCGGGAAGCCCGCTGACGATCTCCAGCATGCGGGCGTCGGTCTCGGCGAATCCCTCGGGATCGTCGGGACGGATCGAGGTGAAGACAGCGGTGTAGTAAGGCGGTTCGAGGCCCGCCACCAGTTTCGGGGTCATGTGGATCACCCTCCGTCGGGCGGGGCGGGCGTGTCCATAAGGGCCGCCGGAAGGGATCCAAGTCTTTACGTACAGGGCGCTGCGAGCTGTTCCCCCTGCGCCGGAGGGCTACAGGGGGAACAGCTCGTCCTGGACGTCGGTGTCGGCCTTCCGCACGGGCACGGTGACGGGGTGGCCGGGGTCCGCGGAGACGAGCCCCCACCCGCGGACGACACGGGTGTCGACGGCGAGGCAGCGCCCCGCGGAGTCGCGAAGGTGCAGGTCGGGCCCCGCGGCGGCGAGGAGGCGCCCGGCGACGACACCGGCGTCGACGAGCTCGGTGACGGTGCCGGAGAGCGGGGGCAGGCCGTCGAGCCCGAAGGCCTCGGCGTGGTCGTACGCCTGGAACTCCACCCGCTCCAGGGTCTCGGCCCAGCCGGCGAGCCCGGTGGCCCGCCCGTACAGCTCCTCGATCTCGCGGCGGCGCGCGTCGGGGCCGGGCAGGTCGTGCCGTACGGCGCGCTTACGGGCGTACGGGATCCGGTCGGGCACCTTCAGGGCGTGCCGCAGCAGTTCCTCGGTCCGGCGGGCGGCCATGAGCGGCCCGCGCCCGAGCCAGCCGAAGGCGACGGCCCCCTGCTCCAGGAGCCGGGCGGCACCGCGTTCCTCGGCCGTGATCCCGACCTTGGTCATCCCGGGCCCGAACCAGGCGAGATAGACGCGGTACGTCCGGGGGTCGTCGGCGATCGTGTCGGCGGCGACCGAGTGGGCCCGGTCGAGTCGCGCGCACTCGGGGCACTGCCCGCCGGTGGCACGGGCGGGCACGGTCGCGTCGAGCGGGCAGGGGTTCCCGCGGGCGCCCGGGCAGAGCCGCGGCCCGACGACCCGGAAGGCGACCTGCTGCCCGTACGCGAGCACGGACACGCGCCCACCGTCCCAGCGGAGGCCGGGCACACCGCCGCTCCACCGCATCCCGACACACCGCCACGTCACGGAACCAGTCTGCTCCGAGGCACTGACAACCAGGGCACCGCGGTTCTCAGGGCGGGGTTCTCGGCCGGGGGACGCCGTGACGTCTCACATCCACGCGGCCGGCGCCCGGGAGCGGTGCGGCCTGGGCCGCCTCCACCGCAACCGCCTCAGAACCCGGCCATGGACTTGTCGAGCACTCCGCCCAGCGCACCGTACGCGCTGCATCGGACCGAGTGCCTCGCCTTGCGGCGGAGCGCGAACCCCACGGCGAACGACAACGCGAAGAGCCCGCCTAGGACCATCGCTACGACCGGGTTGTAGACGAAGTACACAAAGCACGCGACGCCGGCCCAGACCAGGATCGGCAGGAGCGAGCCGTGCAACACCGTCCCGAACCTGATCCGTTCTGGACCGGACGGCAGCACCCGTTCATGCCACACCTCGATGTGGTTCCTGGTCACACAGTGCTCAGGTCGCATGGAGCCATCACACCACCCACAGCTCGGGGCTGGTGCGGTGAACCGTAGGAATCGGCCCAGTCAGCTTCTCGACCCCCGTTGATCAAGTCAGGTGTACCTGGCCACCGTGTACGCCGTCGGCCCGGTGAGGCTGGCTCCGGAGCCGTCGGTCATGTCCAGGATCTCGAAGCCGACCCGCTCCGCGTACTGTTCGAGCTCGCGCGGGAAGAGGACACGCCTGCGGATCTCGTCCTGGGCCTCGTCCCCTGAGGGGAGTGCCCAGTGTCGGTGCATGATGTTGATCTGGGTCCGCAGGTCCCACTCGTGGCGGATCGTGACGGTCGCGGGGCCGCTAGGGGTGTCGACCGTGGCGGTCATCGGATCGGTCCCCGTGATGGGTGCGACGGGGGAGCACAGGATGAGCAGGCTGCCCCTCTGGGCGTGGGCCGCGAACGTGGCGAAGACCTGGGTGATCTCGTTGTTGTCGTGGACGTAGGCGAGGCTGTTGCCCATGCAGGTCACCACGTCCATGCACCGCCGGAGTCGGGCGGTACGCATGTCTCCGATGCGGATGTCCAGCTCCGGCCGGACCTGGCGGGCGTAGTCGACCATGCCGGGCTGGAGGTCCAGGCCGATGCACTCGAAGCGCTTGGCCAGGATCTCCAGGTCCCTGCCGGTGCCGCATCCGAAGTCGACCAGCGTCCGCCCGTCCGGCCGGTGCGTCTCGATCAGGGTCTGACACACCCCGGCGCCGGTGCTGTCGGACTGGATCACGTCGTACAGGGCCGGGTCCCGGTAGAGGAGGTTCGTCGCTTCCACTGGTTCCGCTTCCGTGTCGTGGCTGATCACATGAGGCTCCGCAGTCCGACCTCAAGGGCGAGGACATCGCACAGCAGGTCAGGGACGGTCAAAGCGGCATCGGCGTCCTTGCGGGCCTGAGCGAGTGCCTTGCCGTCAACGTAGCCGAGATCGACCAGGACGGACTCCTCCAGCATGTCGTCCAGCACTGGCAAGCCGTAGGAGCGCAGCCCCTTCTCCAGGACGGCCAGGAAGTTCTCCGGTTCGGCCGGCGCCGCCACCGGCTCCGGCAGTCCCGCCCACCTGATCCGCGCACGGAACAGCGCCTTGCCTCGCTTGTACTCGTGCGGCAGCTGCTCCATGAACCGGACGATCCGCGGGTGTACGAGCGGGCTCACCGGCCAGACGCCGGCCCGCAGGAAGCCGGGGTTGTGCATCCCGAACGCCATCAGGGTCGGCACCGGCAGGACGGGGATGGGCGCCAGGTGCTGGTTCACCTCGGCCAGTGCCCGGACCGCCTTCGGCCCGAGCCACGGAACGGTTTCCGGGGGCGGTAGTTCCGCATCCGTCCTGGAGTGGTGAGCGTTCACCTCGTCCCCTCCACTGCCGGTGAACATGACGTCGCACCGTCGGGCGGCTGCCTGCTCGCGTACGACGTCGAAGGCTTCCTGGTAGAACGCCCCCGCCGGATCATGTGGTCGGCGCACAGCGCGCACGCCACCGGGGCAGAACGGCGGGTGCTGCACAGCGGGAATGGCCACGTCTCGGAAGCTGCAGTGATCCGCGTACGCCTGGCGGCGCTCGCGCTGCTGCCTGCCGGTGCTTCCCCCGACCAGTAAGCCGAAGCTGTGCACGTGCGCAAAGCGCGCTGCCTTCACGGCCAGGGCGACGTTCCCGGAGTCCGCGCCGCCCGACAGTTCGACGCCCACACACCCCGTAGCGCTCGGCGCTTCACGGATCACGTCGGTCAGCAACTCGTCGAGCATGGCGAGTGGATCGACACCGGGACGTAGCGTGCGCGGCTCCAGGACGTGTTCGGCGGGATCCGGGTAGTGGATGCCGAGTCCGGAAGCGGTGAACGTGGCGGACGCCCGCTCAGTCAGGCGATAGACACCCTTGAACAGCGTCTCGGACGTGTAGCGGTGCTGCCTGGTCAGCGTCCGCGCCACGACACGCGGTGCCAGGCGATCAGTCGACAGATGCGGACCCAGTGCTGTCACGTCCCATGACGCGTGCAGCTCGCCGGCCTTCTCCAGCAGGTACAGCGGGGCCGTGCCGAAGACGCCCGCCGGATCGGCATGGACGAAGTGGACATGGTCATCGCCATGACCGAGCGCGTCTCGGAACTGGACGACCAGTTCGGCGGTCGCCACGCACGCCCCATGGCCGCCTCGTTCATGGTGAACACCGTGGCGTCCTACCTGCGCGCCGACGCCCCCGACGACGTACGGAAGGCCATGCTCTCCGCAGCCTCGGACATGCTGTACCTAACCGGCTACATGGCCGTGGACGAGGGACTGCACGGCCTGGCGCAGCGCTACTACGTCAAGGCGCTGGAGCTGGCAGGCGCCGCCGATGATCACCTGACCTACTGCACCACCCTGCGCGGCATGAGCGTCCAGGCCATCGACCTTCGCCACGGGGCGAAGGCCATGGAACTGGCAGACGCCGCAGCAGCCGCCTCCCCCAAGGCAGGCCCTCGCATGCTGGCCTTCCTCGCCGGCCAGCAAGCACACGCCGCCGCACAGACCGGGAACCGGACTCGAGCGTTGCGATACATCCGGGAGGCCGAGACGGCCATGGACCGTGCCGAGTCCCGCGGCAAGGCGTTCGGCTCGTACGACCCGGCGTCGCTCAACTACCACATCAGCCAGGTTCGTTACGAACTCGGCGATGTCTCCGGCGCCATCGAAGCCATGCGGCAGTCCGACAAGGTGCGCTACAGCGTCTACCGCCGCGCCCGCGTCCGACACCGCGCCGTGCTGGCCGAACGGCAACTGGAGATCGGCCACCTGGAAGCGGCCTGCGACACCTGGCACCAGGCGCTCGACGACTACCCCATGGTGCAGTCCGGCCGAGCCGACGACCGGATCAGAACCATGTTCGGCCTCCTCCGCCCCCACCTCAAGAACGCCATCACGAGGGACCTCTACGACCGCGCACGAACGATCGCGCCGCCTTCTCTGGTCAGCTGACTCGGACCGTTGGCGACTCCAGCCACCGAAAGTCAGCCACGGCGGCGGGTGCGTCGGCCGAGCACCCGCCGCCGTGGGTTTCCAGCAACCACCCACCGGCCCCCAATCCGTCACGGCCTCGGCTCCGTTTCATCCTGAGCGCTGCCGCCGGCCTCGTCTTGATGTGCCACGCCCAGCAGCTCGGCGACCGGAATGCTGCCGGGGAGCTCTGGCAGGACGGCCGTGACCTGATCTTCACGACGAAGTACGGGACGCCGATCGGGCCCGGCAACCTCACCCGCATGTTCGCCCTGCGGGCCCGCCGCGCCGGACTCCGTGTGATCCCGCTCCGGAACACCCGGCACACGTGCAGCTCGCTCCTGGTGGTCCTCAAGGTCCACCCGAAGGTGGCACAGCGGATCCTGCGGCACTCGCAGATCGCCACGACGATGGAGGTCTGCGCCGAGGCGAGCGAGGAAGCTGTACGCGCCGCGATCGGCAAGCTGTCCGATGCCATGGGCGGCACCACCGGCTGACGGCGATCAGCGCGGTTGCTGTACTTCGCTGCTGTACGGCCCGGAAACGCAAGAGGCCCGGACTCTCGTCCGGGCCTCTTGCCTGCTGTGCACTCGGCAGGATTCGAACCTGCAACCTTCTGATCCGTAGTCAGATGCTCTATCCGTTAAGCTACGAGTGCTTGTGCTTCTCGGCTTTTTTCTTGCCGGTCGGCGTTGCGTGGACAACATTACATGACCTGCGCCGTAGCGCGAAATCCATTAGCCAGACCCACTCTGACCTGCGGAAACGCCATCCTGAGGGGTTCCCTCCGTTCCGCGGTACCGCCAGGTGGGGGACCTCCGATCCGCGACGAATCGTCGATCCGGGTCCCGGAACGGCCGCGGTCCGGAGCGCGGGGCCCGGGCTCGGATCGGCCGAAGCGCCGGGCCGTGGCGCCGGGTCCGGGAACGGTCGAAGCCCGGGGCCGTGGCGCCGGCCCGGGGAACGGCCGAAGCCCCGGCCTGTGGGGCCGGGGCTTCGGGGTGGGGCGGAGGCGGAGGGATTTGAACCCTCGATGGGCTTTAAGGCCCAAACCGCATTAGCAGTGCGGCGCCATAGACCGGACTAGGCGACGCCTCCATGCACCTTCACGCGGGCGTGAGTGGTGCGTGCAGATGATGACACAGCCGAGCCTGGTGTCACCAATCGCTTCTCACCGTACTAGCCCTCCGGGGCGGAGAGCAAAGCCCCTCGGCGCACCCCGGTTGCGCAACGAACGGCAGTACGGAGCGTTAGAGAAGACGGGCCCGCGCCAGACGGCCCCCATCCGCCTTCCTGGAGTTCGCATGCTGCACAGCCTCGTCCTCGCCACCCTCGCCGCCACCACGACCACCGCCGCCGGCCTCGGTGGCGTCGGCGGCCTCGGGCCCCTGCCGTCCCTGCCGTTGCTCTCCTCGCCCGACACGCTCACCGTGACGATCACCAGGAGCGGCCACCGCAACGCCGACGGCACCTTCGAGCTCGAGTGCGGCGAGAAGCCCGGCGGGACACACCCGGCCGCCGCGCGCGCCTGTGCCCGCCTCGACGGACACGCCGAGGCGGGGAGGAACCCCTTCGCGCCCGTCGCCAAGGACCGGATCTGCTCCCTCCAGCACGGCGGCCCCGCCACGGCCCGCATCACCGGACAGTGGCGTGGCCGCACCGTCGACGCCCGCTTCTCCCGGGCCGACGGATGCGAGATCGAGCGGTGGGAGAACCTGGAGCCCGTACTGCCCCACGTGCGGTGATGAGGTGAGGATGCCGTCGGGATGTCGCCGGGGCACGCGACCGCACCCCGAGACCGCCGGGCCTGCCTTTAGACTCCCTCTCAGTGACAGGCTGCGGTCCGGAGGGCAAGATGGGGCCGGCCAGCCGGGCAAGGTGCAGTGGTCAGGGAGGAAGCGTCGTCGTGAGCAGCAGGCCATCCCGAGGCGCTGCTCGCCTCGCAGCCATACTTGACGCCCTCCCCGACGGTCTCGTGCTCGTCAACTGCAACGGCACGGTCGTCAACGCCAACACCATCGCCCTCGGCATGTTCGAGACCCCCGGCACCGCTCTCGTCGGACGCGGGCTGCTCGACCTGCTGCCGGGGTTCGACTCACGCCTGATCCCCGGCTCCATGCGGCGCCCCGAGGGCACCGACGAACAGGGCCGTACGAAGCCGACCCGGATGATCGCGCGCCGGACGGACGGCGGCGAGTTCGCCGTCGAGGTGACCAGCGCCAGCCTGGAGGACGGCCGCGAGGCCTACGACTCGTACACCGCCTACACCGGCGACGAGCTGCTCATGCTCGTCGTCCGCGACCTCACCGGCACGCTCGACACCGAGGCCGAGCTCGCCCGCTCGCAGCGTCAGACCGAGATGATCCTGCGCGCGGCCGCCGAGGGTGTCGTCGGTACGGACACCGACGGGCGGGTCGTCCTCGTCAACCCCGCCGCCGCGCAGATCCTCGGCTACCGCGCGAGCGACCTCGGCGGCAAGGAACTGCACCCGCTGATCCTGCACTCCCGCGCGGACGGCGAGCCCTTCCCGTACGAGGAGTCGCCCCTCGCCGACACCCTCAAGTCGGGACGCAAGCACCGCGTCCGCAGCCAGGTGCTCTGGGCGAAGAACGGCTCCCAGGTACCGGTCGACCTCACGACCGCGCCCGTACGGGACGGGGACCAGCTCGTCGGCGCGGTGATGACCTTCACCGACCGCCGGCCGTACGAGCAGCTCGCCGAGGAGCGCGCGACCGAGGTCGCCACGCTCGCCACGAAGCACGCGACCGAGCTCGCCGAGCTGAAGAAGAGCCACGAGGAGCGGGCGGCGGCGGAGAAGGAGCGGTACGAGGCGCTGGCCGCCCGGCACGAGCAGCTGACGGCCGTCATCGGCGAGTCGCTGCGCGGGCCGTTGGAGGAGCTGCGGAACGAACTCTCCACCCTCGCCGCCGACGACGCCGGACAGCTATGGCCCGAGGCCAACCAGCTCCTGCACCACCTGGCCGCCGGGTACGCCCGGATGACCACCCTCGTCGACAACGTCCTCGGCTACCAGCGGCTGGACGCCGGGACGGAGACGCTCGGCAAGTCCGTCGCCCTGCTCGACGCGGTCGTCACGGCCGGCGTCGACGGGGCCGTGGAGCTCATCGGGCCCGGCCGGGCGCAGTTCGCCGTGCACGCCCCGCCGATCGAGGCCGAGGTGGACGCGGGCCGGCTCGCGACCGCGCTCGCGCATCTCGTGGCCGACGTCGCCGGGGTCGACTCCACCGGCAAGGCCCGCGTCGTACCGGGTGCCGGGTACGCCGACTCGACGATCGTGGTGGCCGCCGCGCAGCGCGGTGACGTCGTACGGATCGAGGTCCGCGGACCCTACGCCGGCGGCGACCCCGTCCACCAGCCCATCGTCCGCGGCATCGTGGCCGCGCACGGCGGTGTGGTGCAGACGCACGAGGTGCCGGGGATGAGTGGCAGCGCGTACGTACTGGAGGTGCCGCTGGGCGCCGGGAAGGGGACGATCACGCCCCCGCCCGCCCCGCCCACGCCCTCCGCTGTGCCTGACTCGTCCGCCGCGATCGCCACCCCCGCCACCCCCGCCATCCCCGCCTCGATCGCCACCCCCGCCTCCGCCGCCTCCGCCTCCGCCGCCTCCGCCTCCACCGCCTCCGAGCCGGAGGCCGCGCCGTCCGACGGGGCCGCGCTCGCCCTGCCCGCGCAGGCCTCGGACACGAACGGCGGCGGACGGCGGCGCGCCCGGCGGGCGTCCACCGACGCCTTCCTGGGGAGTCCGGTGACCGCCGAGGGCGGCAACGCCGGCGCCGTCGAGCCGACCGGCCGGCGCCGAGGTCGTACGGAGCAGGCTCCGGCCGGTCCCGCCGAGCTGATCCCGGCCCAGAACGCGGGCACGGCGGACGGTACGGCCGAGAGCGGTACCACGGCCCCCGGGACCGCTGGGGCTTCTGGTGCCCCCAGGACCCCCGCGCCCCCTGGGACCCTCGCGACCCCTGGGACCCCTGGGACCCTCGCGACCCCTGGGACCCCCGGAACCCCTGGGGCCGTCGAGCCGACCGGGCGCCGCCGCGGCCGGCCCGCCGAGGGCTCCGTGGTGACCGCCGCCGAGGGCGCGCAGGGCCGGGCCGCGCTGGGCGCCGCCGTGCCCCCGCAGGGTGTGCCCGTGCCCGCCCAGGGCGCTCCCGCCGAGGCTCCCGCGCTGGCCAGGGCCCTGCCCGCGGCGGGCGGCGAGGAGACGGGCGCGCCGCAGCCCACCGGGCGCCGCCCCCACG
Organism: Streptomyces sp. NPDC057271; assembly: GCF_042668715.1. Lineage (NCBI taxonomy): Bacteria > Bacillati > Actinomycetota > Actinomycetes > Kitasatosporales > Streptomycetaceae > Streptomyces > Streptomyces sp. NPDC057271. Next base: position 40,367 of record NZ_JBHUYJ010000018.1, on the reverse strand, counting down.
AAGACCTCCCAGCTCCCGCATTCATCACGGCAGCCGCGACGGTCCCCAGCGCGCCCTCTGCCCCGCCCCCCCCCCAACC